>DATMSN010000762.1:0-5228 GCA_035565375.1 Duganella sp.
AGACGCGGTCGAGCGCGGGGCGGGCGTCGGGCGACAGCGGCTTGCCGTCGGCGCCGCGGTAGTGGAAGCTGACTTCCTCCAATTGCAGGCGCCCCTGGGTGCGCGCCAGCGTCTTGGTGCCGGTGTCGGCTTCGGCCTCGGTGTCGATCAGGCCGAACACCGATTCGGCGGCGGCCAGGCCGCGCTGCATCGGTTCGTTAATCTTGGTCAGGTTCTTGATCGGCGACTGCATCGCCATCAGCGCCGACATGAAGGTGACGAAGTCGCCCGGCGACAGCGCGCCGGCCTGGCTGCGGATCAGCGCGAAGTAGATCACCGACGACAGCGTGATCCCGATCAGCAGCATGATGATGCCGGAGTTAAGCGCCGACGTCGCCGCGTGCTTGACGGCCAGCTGGCGGTTGGTCTTGACCACGCTGTCGAAACGGGCCTGCTCGTATTGCTGGCCGCCGAAGATCTTGACCACGCGCTGGCCGCTGATGCTCTCGTCGAGCACATTGGTCAGGTCGCCCATGGCCGCCTGCGCGCTTTTGCTCAGGTGGCGCATGCGGCGCCCGGTGAAGGTGACGATGGCCGCCACCAGCGGCAGCAGACCAAGGCAGAACACCGCCAGCTGCCAGTCGGTGAGGAACAGCGTGATCAGGTAGCCGATGGTTTGCACCGAGTCGCGCACGGCGACGTTGACGACGTTGAGGACGGCCTGCGCCACCTGGGCGGCATCGAACGCCACGCGAGAGAGCGTGGTGCCGGTCGAGGACTGGTCGAAAAAGCCGTTCGGCAGGCGCATGATGCGGGCGAACATTTGCTCGCGCAAGTTGGCCTGGACCCGGCTGCTGAGCCACGCGGCGCCGTATTCGCCGACGAAGCTGGAGACCATGCGCATCACCGCCAGGCCGAGGATCACCGCCGGGATGGTCCACAGCGCCACGCGCGCCGGGTCGCTCGGCAGCAAGGGGGCGAGGAAGTCCTGCACCCTGGCCAGGAGGCCGGTGGCGGGGGCCAGCGCGCCGGCCGCGCTGTGGGACGGCGCCAGCGCGTCGATCACGTTCTTCAACTGGTTGATCAGCAGCACGTCGGTGGCCGCCGCCAGGCCGACCGCCAGCAGCGTGACGACGACGATCCCGGCGTAGGGGCGGAACTGGTTGAGCAGGCGTAGATAGAGTAGGCGGCTGGACACGTGTGGCGTTCTGAGAGCGGCGAATCCGCCATTGTACCCTTCCCGCCATGGCCCCCGCGTGCAAAACCCCGACACCCGACGCAAGTTCGATTGACCCCGGCGCAAACTTCGTTACACTCTGATCTTGCTTCCGAATGGAGAGATTTGATGCGCACCACCCCTTTGCAACGTTCCCCGCTGGCGGCGGCGCTGGCCATCGCCCTGTCCGCCACCCTGTCGCCGGCGCAGGCCGACACCATCATCGACCACGCCAACGGCTACACGCTGACGGTGGCGGGCACCCTGCAGCGCTTCACGTCGCTGGGGTTCGACGATCTGGGGCGGGTGATCGTGGTGGGCGGCGAAAAGGACACGGCGGCCCGGCTGCCGGACGCGCAGCACATCGACGCCCAGGGCAAAACGCTGCTGCCGGGGCTGATCGACGCGCACGGCCACGTGTTCGAGCTGGGCGAGATCGCCTCCGGCGTCGACCTGTTCAGCGCGACGAGCCTGGGCGGGGCGGTGCGCGCGGTGGCCGAGTTCGGCCGGAACCATCCGAAGAACGCATGGATCGTCGGCTACGGCTGGAACCAGGAAGTGTGGAAGCTGGGCCGCTTCCCGACCGCCGCCGAATTGGACGCCGTGGTCAACGACCGGCCGGTGCTGCTGCACCGGGTCGACGGTCACGCCAGCTGGGCCAACACCAAGGCGCTGGAAATGGCCGGCATCGGCAAGGACACGCCCGATCCGGCCGGCGGCAAGATCGAGCGCGACGCCAACGGCAAGCCGACCGGGGTGCTGGTCGACAGCGCCATGGAGCTGGTCAACAAGGTGGTGCCGCTGCCGACGCCGGCGCAGGCGCGCGGCACGCTGGACAACGCGCTGGCGGCGCTGGCCAAGGTGGGTCTGACGAGCGTGCACGACGCCGGCATCAAGGTGGCGCAGGACGATCTGTACCGCGACTACGCCGACCACGGCAAGCTGACCACGCGCGTGTACGCGATGATCGGCGACACCGGCGCCGACTTCGACGAGCTGGCCAAGGAGGGGCCGCTCAAGTCCTACGCCAACGACGTCTACGCGCTGGCGGCGGTCAAGCTGTACGCCGACGGCGCCCTGGGCAGCCGTGGCGCGGCGCTGCTGTCGCCGTACAGCGACATGCCGTCGACCAAGGGCCTGTTGTTCCACCCGGACGGCGAGATGCTGGCCAAGATGAACAAGGCCATGAAGGCCGGCTACCAGGTCAACGTCCACGCCATCGGCGACGCCGGCAACCGCCAGATCCTCGACGCCTACGCGCAGCTGATCCCCAAATATAATAACGCGCAGCTGCGCCACCGCATCGAGCACGCGCAGGTGGTGGCGCCGGAGGACATCCCGCGTTTCAAGACGCTGGGGGTGATCCCGTCGATGCAGCCGACGCACGCGACGTCGGACCAGAACATGGCCGAGCACCGCGTCGGCCATGAGCGCATCAAGGGCGCCTACGCCTGGCGCACCTTTTTGGCGCAGGGCTCGAAGATCGCCTGCGGGTCGGACTTCCCGGTGGAGTCGCCCAATCCGTTCGAGGGCCTGCACGCGGCCGTCACGCGCCAGAACAACGCCGGCGTGCCGGCCGGCGGCTGGTACAAGAACCAGGCGATGACGATCGACGAGGCGTTCCGCTGCTTCACGCTGGACGCGGCCTACGCGGCCCACCAGGAGAACGTCATCGGCTCGCTGGAGCCGGGCAAGTGGGCCGATTTCATCCTGGTCGACCGCGACGTGTTCAAGGTCCCGCCCGAGCAGATCGGCAAGACCGTGGTGCTGCAGACCTGGATGGGCGGCAAGCGCGTGTACAAGAAGTGACGAAGTGACGCGGGCGCGGCCGGCATGCCCGGCCGCCCGTGGAACGGCCATCCTGGCCGGAAATGCAATTATTCCTCTTCCATAACGAGTGTTGCGCGCCGCGCCGCTAACTCGAATGCTTGCGGTTAATTTTGATCTACATCAAATGTTTTTCACCCCCCTTTTTTTACTATTTCCATGCGGCACCAAGATGACGTGAAGTCACCGGGCCGCACGAACTGACGATCTCACCGTCGTCAGCATCTATATTTCAGGGGGGAGCGACATGCTCGATAAAAGCAATCGAAAGTGGAAAGACATTGTCACCGGCAAGCTTGAATTGAAGACCGACAATTTTGGATTGCAGATGTTTCTCAAACGTGCGGTGACGCGGTTTTCGACCGCGCAGGCGCCCGGCGAATTGGAAAAGACGGTCGCGGAACTCCACGGGTTCTTCGTCAAATACGAGCGCGTTCTGGCCAAAGAAATCGCCATCATTTCGAAATAAAAGGAAGCCATGAAAACATCTACTCTGCTGACTGTCGAGGAAGCGACGGCGTTGATCAACGCGGGAAAAGTCCTGGCCCTGGCCGGCGACGAGGCCCTGCTGGCGCGGCTGCCCAAGGGGAATTGGATCGCCGGCACCATCCCGTATTTCATCGCCGACGAGGGCGGCACCGAAACGCGCGACAAGCTGTTCGCCACCGAGCTGGCGCACGCCACCGCCGCCACCGCCACGCTCAAGACCTACACGCTCGCCACCATTAAAAACATCGCCACCGACGCCCCGGCCAACGGCTACACGGTGGTCATCATCCCGGCCAGGAGCGCCGTGCACACCGAATACGCCAACCATGGCCGGGACTACGACGACATGTTCATGAAGCCGATCGTCGGCTGGATCGCCGGGGTCCACCTGTCCGACATCGACAGCACGGCGGCCAAGGTGGTCAACGGCGCCGACGGCACGCTGCGCGGGGCCGAGGCGGTGGCCGTGCACGTGACCTTGCCGGACCAGCAGATGGCGGCGGTGCATATCCTGAACCTGTTCAAGCAAAATCCGGACGCCGACGTCATCACCTTCGCCGCCACCGGTTTCAGCGCGTCCACGTGTTTCGTCAACGGCCAGGAGACCGTGCTGGCCGAGTACATGGCGGCCCGGGAGCTGGACCTGAAGTTGCCGCTGGTGGCCGACTACAACGGCGCGCAGATCAACACCTCGTTCCAGGGCGTCGACCAGGATGGCCGCACCGTTCATTTCTATGCGCCGGTGTTCGCCGGAATCGAGTATCGTCAGGCGGCGCCCGTCGGCGACTATGTGCACGAGTTCGAAGCGCTGGCCCAAGGCGGGCACGGCGACGTGGAGTTCAGCTGCAACTGCATCCTCAACTATCTGTACGGTGAACTGCGGGGCCGCAAGACAGGCGACCTGAGCGGTCCCGTCACCTTCGGCGAGGTGGCCTACCAGCTGCTCAACCAGACGCTCGTGTACCTGGACGTGCAAACCCACGCCTGAGGCGGCGCGGGGAAGGGCGGGGGCGCAAAATAGGTTGACTTAGTTGTATAGACAACTTATCCTTTAAGGATGCGCTGAGGGCGCGCGGCGGGCCGCGCGCCCTCGGTCTCACTTATTCAAGGAGCGAGATACCATGCCAACCCCAGCCAGCGGCAGCAACCATCTGGACCACGATCCCCGTTTCGACGCCACGCGCGACATCCGCGCGCCGCGCGGCGCGCAAATGACCTGCAAGAACTGGGGCGCCGAGGCGGCCTACCGCATGATCCAGAACAATCTGGACAAGGAAGTGGCGGAAAATCCCAAGCACCTGGTGGTCTACGGCGGCATCGGCCGCGCCGCCCGCAACTGGGAGTGCTACGACCAGATCCTGGCGTCGCTGCGCGAGCTGGAAGACAATCAAACCCTGTTGATCCAGTCCGGCAAGCCGGTCGGCGTGTTCCAGACCCACGAGGACGCGCCGCGCGTGCTGATCGCCAATTCCAACCTGGTGCCGAAGTGGGCCAACTGGGAGCACTTCAATGAACTGGACCGCAAAGGCCTGTTCATGTACGGCCAGATGACCGCCGGCAGCTGGATCTACATCGGCACCCAGGGCATCGTGCAGGGCACTTACGAAACCTTCGCCGAGGCGGGGCGCCAGCATTTCGGCGGCGACCTCAAAGGCCGCTGGGTGCTGACGGCGGCCTTGTGCAGTTTGATCATCTCCAGCGCCTCGTCGATGCTGGC
>DATMSN010000763.1:0-2709 GCA_035565375.1 Duganella sp.
GCTCCGGCTTCCGCACCCTGGCGCGGGTGGAACTGGTGTCGGCGCTGTCGGGCCTGCTCGCGGCGGTGGCGCTGGCCTATGCCGGCTTCGGCGTCTACGCGCTGGTGTGGCAAACGCTGGCGGCGGCGGCCGTGTCGACCATCCAGCTGTGGCTGGCGAACGGCTGGCGCCCCAAGTGGACCTGGAGCATGGACGAGTTCAAGTCGTTGTGGGGCTTCAGCGGCAACCTGACCGGCTTCAGCTTCATCAACTTCTTCGCCCGCAACGCCGACAGCCTGGTCATCGGCCGCGTGCTCGGCCAGGTGCAGCTGGGCATCTACGCCCAGGCCTACAAGTTGATGATGTTCCCGTTGCAAAGCATGAGCGCGGTGGCGGGGCGCGCGCTGTTCCCCGTCATGAGCCGCCAGCAAAACGACCGCCCGCAGATGGCGCTGCTGTACCTGCGCGCGCTGCGCCTGATCGCCACCATGACGGCGCCGATGATGGCCGGCCTGTGGGTGCTGCGCGAGCCGTTCGTCACCGTCGCGCTCGGGCCGAAGTGGGCCACCGTGCCGATCGTGCTGGCCTGGCTGGCGCCGGTCGGTTTCATCCAGTCGCTCATCACCACCACCGGCACCGTGTTCATGTCGACCGGGCGCACCGACCTGATGATGCGGCTCGGCCTGCTCGGGGCGATTTTGCAGGTCGGCAGCTTCTTCATCGGCGTGCAATGGGGCATCGAAGGGGTGGCGATCTGCTACCTGATCGCCAACGTGCTCAACGGCTTGCCGCACTTCTACTACGCCACCCGCCAGCTGCACAGCGACCTCGGGGCGCTGACGCGCGCCGTCTGGCAGGCGCCGCTGTTCGCGCTGCTGATGGTGGCCGCGATCTACCCGGCGCAGCAATGGCTGCTGGCCCGCCAGGCCGGACCGCAGGTGCAGCTGATCGTGGTCGCCCTGCTGGGCGCGGCCGTGTACGGCGCGCTGACGTTCGCGTTCTCGAAAGCGCTGGTGCAGGACTTGAAAAAAATGGCGGGCCTGGGCGGCTAGCGGGCGGCGCCGCGCGCCACCCCGCCGTATTGTTTCTATCTTCTACCGGAGCGTCCCATGGGCACACTCGTTACGATCTACATCCCCACCAAGAACCGCGAGGCGCTGCTGCGGCGCGCGGTGCAGTCGGTGCTCGGCCAGACCCACGCCGACGTCGAACTGATCATCGTCTCCGACGGCGCCACCGACGGCACCTGCGACTACGTGCGCAGCCTGCAGGGCACGCACAACGTCAAGCTGATCCACAACGAAACGTCGCGCGGCGCCTGCGCCGCGCGCAACCAGGCGCTGGACATCGCCGAGGGCGAGTTCATCACCGGCCTGGACGACGACGACATGTTCCTGCCGCACCGCCTCGAGCGCTTCCTGGCCGCCTGGCGCGCGCGCGCGCAGACGGGCGAGCGCTTCTCGTGCCTGTTCGACCGCCGCATCGTCGACCAGGGCGACGCGGTGACCCTGGCCAACGCGGCGCCGGTGGCCGACTACGACGCGCTGCTGGGCGAGAACATCATCGGCAACCAGGTGTTCACGACGCCGGCGCGCATGCGCGAGGCCGGCGGCTTCGACGCCGCCATGCCGGCGTGGCAGGACTGGGAAATGTGGGTGCGCCTGGTGCAACATGGCGGACCGGCCCACAACATCGGCGCCAACAGCTACTTGATGGACGTGTCGCACGAGTTCGAGCGCATCACGCTCAAGTCGGGCGACCGCATCATCCAGGCCGCGAAACTGTTCTACGCCAAGCACGGCAAGGGCGGGCGCGCCCTGCCCGGCCTGCTCAATTCGCTGGGCGCCTATCCGCAGATCCGCCTGAGCCTGGGCGACCTGATGGTCATGGCGGGCGATCCCGCCACCCGCCGCCACGCGTTGCGGCAGCTGCGCCGGCGCCAGTTCAAGCCGACCATGGCCGGCACGCTGGCCTGATAGGTAAACCCGAAGCCCCTCCAAACCGCCCCACGTGGTTCCGTTGAAACGCCTACGCCACAGGCCGTCGGCCAATAAAAAAAGCGGCCCCTCGAGGCCGCCTTCGCAAATCACATCAATCGCTATCCCGCCTCAGCGCGCCACCAGCGCGTGGCCGCGCGGATCGTTGGCCGCCACCAGCTGGCGCAGGAAGTCCTGCTGCACCGTGTACGCGGCCGCCGTCTCGCTCTGGTCGCGCACCAGGGTCGAGGCGCGCACCAGGATGCCGTCGGCGACCTTGCCGGCCACGCCGTCGCGGAAAATCTTCATGCGCATGGCGAAGCCGCCCTGCGGGTAGGCGTCGCTGATGCGGGTCCAGTAGGTGACCGCCTCGAGCCGGTTCTGGCTGGAGGCGACCATGTGCTTGCCCGGCAAGGTGCCGGCCGGCGTCACCGCCAGCTGGGCCGGACTGAGCGAAATCACCTTGTAGCCCTGGGCCGGATAGCAGATCTCCGGCAGGTGCAGCTTGACGTCCTGGCGCTGCTCCTTGGCGTAGGCCAGCGCCAGCATCACCTGCACGCCGTCGCGGTTGACGTAGGTGCGCATCAGCACGTCGTCGTACGGCTGCTCGAGGCTGCGGCCGCCGTCGTCGGCGGTCGACAACTCGGCCTGGGCGTTGGCGTTGGGCACCTCGGTCCAGTCGCCGAAGCGGGTCGGCACGCTGGTGGCCAGGGTGGTGCCGCCGGCCACCGACTCCAGGGTCGGCGTGAGCGCG
>DATMSN010000764.1:0-1579 GCA_035565375.1 Duganella sp.
TCACGCAGCGTCGCCGCCGGCCCTAGACGGCTGAGGTCGGCCACGCGGCGCCCGGGCCGCTGCCGCAGCCATTGCTCCAGCATCATCAGCACCCACACCATCGTGCCGTGATAGGCCGGATGCTCCAGCACCAGCTTGCCGGTGAGCGTGTCGATGAAGTCGGCGCGCACGATGCGGCGCGCCTTCAGGTCGCTCAGGCTGTCGAAGGCCAGCGCGCGCAGCCCCGCGTGCGTCGGCAGCCAGTGGCCGAACGGCAGGCCGAAACCGTGTTTCTTCTTTCGCAAGATGGCCGGCGGCAAATGGCCGCGCAGCGCCCGCTTGAAGAAATACCGCAGCCGCGTGCCTTTCAGCTTGTCTTCCGGGCTCAGCCGGGCCGAGAACGCCAGCATCTCGTCGCTCAGGAACGGAAACGCCGCCTCCAGGCCGGCCAGCTCGCACGCCTTGCGCACCTTCGGCAAGTCGTTGTCGGCCAGCGTGTAGCGCAGGTCGAGCGCCTGCATGCGGTTGATCTGGCTCAAGCCCTGGGTGTCCCAGTAACAGGCGCTCAGCTGCGCGGCCGGCGCGCCCGGGTCGACGGTGGCCAGGAATTCCGGATGCAACACCTCGGCGGCGCCATAACGGCGCAGTAAATTATAGGTGTCCAGCCGCGCCGGCATCGGCACCATCGCCTGCTCGACATAGCTGCGCGCCTTCCGCAGCGGCGGCAAGTCCAGATTGCCGGCGACGCCGAACAACAACGGCTCCAGCAGCACCTGGCGCAACGGCGACGGCACCTGCTCATAGCGTTCGAACAGCGCCTGGCGCGCATAGCGCTCGTTGCCGCCGAACAACTCATCGCCGCCGTCGCCGCCCAGCAGGCGCGAGATGCCGTCCGCGCGCGCCATCTTCGCGCAGCAGTAGGCCGGCACCGCCGAAGCGTTGCCGAACGGCTGGTCGCTGGCGGCGGCAAGGCGCGGGATCGCCGCCACCACGTCGTCGGCCGTCACATACAGCTCGTGGTGGTCGGTGCCGAAATGCCTGGCGGCGATGCGGGCGTAACCCATCTCGTCGTAGCCGGGAACGTCGAAGCCGATCGAATACGTGCTGGGCCGGCTGCCCTGCACCCTGGCCAGCATCCCGGCCAGGGTCGAACTGTCGGTGCCGCCGCTGAGGAAGGCGCCGACGCGGGCGCCGCCGGCCGCGCGCAGCACCGATTGCTCCAGGGTCGCCAGGAACTGCTCCCTGAGCCGCTCGAACGAGTGCGGCTGGTCCTCGTCGAAGCGCAGCTTCCAGTAGCTGCCGCGCTCGATGCGGCCGGGCCGGTAGTGCAGATATTCCCCCGGCAGCAGGCGGTACTGCTGCCGGTAGACCGTGCGCGGCGCCGGTATCATGTGGAAATACAGGTAGTTATACAGCGATTGCGCGTCCAGCTCGTCCTTGCAGGACGGATGCAGCCGCAAGGCGGCGCCGGAGGTGCCGAACAGCAGGCCGTGCGGCGTGCTCTGGTAATGCATCGGATAGGTGGCGCCGCGGTCGACCGCCAGCAGCACCTGGCCGGTCAGGCAATCGACCAGGCACACGGCGAACGCGCCGGACAGCG
>DATMSN010000765.1:0-9749 GCA_035565375.1 Duganella sp.
GGCCGCCGCCAAGCAAGGCGCCTACGCGGTCGATCCGGCGCGCAGCGCGGTGCTGGCCGAGCAGGCCAAAGCCTTTCCCGACAATGTGGAACTCGAATCGCTGCTGACCTTTGCCGGTGCGGGCCAGGGCGAATACGTGCGGCAGGTCGCCGCCGACCCGGCCAGCCTGTCGATGCGCCAGCGTATCAGCATGGTGCGCCTGCCGGCGGTCGACGGCCAATCCGGCTGGCGGCCGCGCGTCTATCATCCGTTCTCCGGCGGTTTCGATGTCAGCTACTATGATTTTGCCACCCCGCTTTCCAGCAGCATCGATGTGCACTGGCAGGTGCGGCATCGCCTCGATAAGACCGATCCCACGGCGGCGGTCAGCACCGTCAAAAAGCCCATCGTCTACTACGTCGACCGTGGCGCGCCGGAGCCGGTGCGCAGCGCGCTGCTGCAAGGCGCCTCGTGGTGGGCCGGCGCGTTCGAAAAGGCCGGCTTCAAGGATGCCTACCGGGTCGAGCTGCTGCCGGAAGGCGTGGACGCCATGGACATCCGCTACAACGTCATCCACTGGGTGCATCGCGCCACGCGCGGCTGGTCGTACGGGAACGCGCTGGCCGATCCGCGCACCGGTCAGATCATCCGGGGCGCCGTCACACTGGGCTCGCAGCGGGTGCGCCAGGACATCCTGATCGCCGAAAGCCTGCTCGCCCCGTACGGCAAGAACGCTCCCGCCGACAAACACAAGCTGGCCGAGGAGATGGCGTTGGCGCGGCTAAGGCAGCTGGCCGCGCACGAAGTCGGCCACACGCTCGGTTTCGCGCACAACTTCGCGGCCAGCCGCATGGCGGGGGGTAACGGCTCGGTGATGGACTATCCGCATCCGCTCCTGAAGCTCGACGCGCGGGGCGAAATCGATTTGGCCGGCGCGTATGGCGCGGGCGTCGGCCCCTGGGACGACTACATCGTCAAATATGTCTACGGCGATTTCGGCGGCGGCGCGCAGGAGCAGGCCGCCCTGGCCAAACTGCGCGGCGACGCCAAAGCGGCGGGCATGTTGTACTCCAGCGACCAGGACGACCGCACGCCGGGCGCCAGCCACCCGGACGGCCTGCTGTGGGATTTCGGCCCGGACTCGCTCAAGACCTGGGATCAACTGGGCGCGGTGCGCCAACGCGCGCTGCAAACCTTCTCGGTCGACGTGCTGCCCGACGCGCGCCAGATCGGCGAGCTGGAAGCGCGTCTGGTACCCGTCTATCTGCTGCAGCGCTACCAGGGCGAAGCGGTGGCGCGCCTGATCGGCGGCGGCGATTTCGATTACACCACCGGCGGCGACGTCAAGGCCGGCATCGGCAAGGCCGGCGTCAACGTCACGCCGGCCACCGTGCAGCGCCAGGCGCTGAGCCGCCTGGCCGACAGCCTGCGCGCCGAATATCTGGCGCTGCCGGCGAGCGTGCTCGATGTGCTGACGCCACCGGCGATCGGGCATGACCGGGGCCGCGAGTACTTCGCCACCCGCATGGGTTCCGTGTTCGACGCCTTCTCGATCGCCGAGGCGGGGGCCGCGCAAACGGCCGGCTTCCTGCTCGACCCGGGCCGCGTCAACCGTCTCTCGTGGCAGCACGCGCGCGACGCACGGCAGCCCGGCGTGCAGGAAACGCTGTCGCTGCTGCTGCAACGGACCTGGAAGCGCGAGCCGGTGCCGGCATCGGTGGTTGGCGGCGAAGCGGTGCAACTGGCGGCCAATTGGGTGCTGCTCGACGGCGTGCTGAATTTGCTGGACGGCGGCAAACTGCATCCGAACGTGGCGGCGGAAGTGACGCAATCGGCGCGCGAGCTGGCGCAGTGGCTGCAAAAGAACCCCGGCAAAGGCGTCACGGCCACCAGCCGCAAGGAAGCGGCCGAACTGATTACCGCTTATTTGAAGGACCCGCGCAGCGTCAAATTGCGTGCCGCGCCGGCGGTGCCGCCGGGAGCCCCGATCTGAGGCGCGACATGCCGCAAGCTCGCGCGCGCACCAAAATGATGCCATCTTTCGGTGCGCACGATGGTGGTGCGCGCGCCAGCACCAAAACAAAATACAGTTAAATCATAGACTTAAAATTTGCACCAATCTGGAACAAATATTGCTTATATGCGTATTGGTTTTCAAATCGTGCATTATTTTGGGGAGTGATTTTGATGGGTTTACACAAAGACGGCGCCGACGCATTGTTTATTTTGCTAGGTGCCATCATGATTTTGGCGATGCACGCCGGCTTCGCGTTCCTGGAACTGGGCACCGTGCGCAAGAAGAACCAGGTCAACGCGCTGGTGAAGATTCTGGTGGATTTCGCGGTGTCGACGATCGCCTACTTCTTCGTCGGCTACAGCATCGCCTATGGCGTCAACTTCTTCTCCTCGGCCGACGTGCTGGCGGCCAAAAATGGCTATGAGCTGGTCAAATTCTTCTTCCTGCTGACGTTCGCGGCGGCCATCCCGGCGATCATCTCGGGCGGCATTGCCGAGCGGGCGCGCTTCCATCCGCAACTGATCGCCACCGCGCTGCTGGTCGGCCTGGTCTATCCATTCTTCGAGGGTATCGTCTGGAATCGCCGCTTTGGCGTCCAGGACTGGCTGCTGCAGGCCTTCGGCGCCGAGTTCCACGACTTCGCCGGTTCGGTGGTGGTGCACGCGGTGGGTGGCTGGATCGCGCTGCCCGCGGTGCTGTTACTGGGCGCGCGGCGTGGGCGCTACATGAAGAACGGCGCGATCGCCGCGCATCCGCCGTCGTCGATTCCGTTCCTGGCGCTGGGCGCGTGGATTTTGACGGTGGGCTGGTTCGGTTTCAACGTCATGAGCGCGCAATCGCTCGACAAGATGAACGGCCTGGTCGCGGTCAATTCGCTGATGGCGATGGTCGGCGGCACCCTGGTCGCGCTGCTGATGGGGAAAAACGATCCGGGCTTCGCCTACAACGGGCCGCTGGCCGGGCTGGTGGCGGTGTGCGCCGGTTCGGACCTGATGCATCCGCTGGGGGCGCTGGTGACGGGCGGGATCGCCGGCGCCATCTTCGTCTGGATGTTCACGCTGGCGCAGAATAAATGGAAGATCGACGATGTGCTGGGCGTGTGGCCGCTGCATGGCCTGTGCGGGGCCTGGGGCGGGATCGCGGCGGGTATCTTCGGCTTGAAGGCGCTGGGTGGCATGGGTGGCGTGTCGTTTGCCGCGCAGGCGACCGGTACCTTGATGGGCGTGGCGATCGCGCTGGCCGGCGGCTTCGCCATCTATGGGGTGTTGAAAGCCACGCTGGGCCTGCGGCTCGATCCCGAGGACGAATTCCAGGGCGCGGATCTGGCCATCCACCGCATCAGTTCCACGCCGGAGCGTGAGTCGAACTGGTAGCGGCGGGGCGGGTCGTGGCCATTCGCCAAGAGCCGCCAATGGCCTGGCCAACATCACCGGTGTATCACAACCAATAACGCCTTCGCCTCGGTCTTGCCGACGTTGCGGATGGTGTGCTGCTGGTCGCCCGGGTAGCGCGCCGTGCCTCCCAGCTTGACCTTCTTCTTGACGTTCCCGACCTCCACCTCCACCGATCCATGCAGCAGCGTGACATGCTCCTGCGCGCCCGGATCATGCCCCTGCGACGCCAGCTCGCCACCGGGCGCCAGGGTCAGCTCATACCACTCATACTTCCCCGCCAACTCCATCGGCCCGAGGATGCGCAGCACGTAGCCGGCGTGATTGCCGGGCAGGGTGGGGGTCTCGTGCGCGTCGAGCACGCGGATGGTCTCGGATTCCTTCTCCGCCGTCGCCAGCAGCTCGCCGATCTGCACCCCCAGCGCATTGGACAGTCGCCACGTGATGGCGATGGTGGGATTGGCCTTCTCGCGTTCGATCTGCGACAGCATCGATTTGGATACCCCCGCTATGCGCGACAGGTCTTCCAGGGTCAGGCCGCGCGCCAGCCGCAGGCGCTGCAGCGCGGCGCCGACCTCGGGTGGTGCGTTCGTCGAAACAGGTGTTTTCATTGTTTTATTCGGCGGATAGGCTAAATTCTAAGTAAATCTGTCGGAAAAACGCGGTCAGAACCGCATGCTTCCTTCTTGCGCTGTTCAATGGTTCTCTGTAAGATTCGATATATTGAATTTGAGTTCGACATAACGGATTTCTCATAACGCAGTGAAAACGCGCTGAAATCGTACCACATACAAGGACCATCATGAGCAACCAAGCAAAAAGCACCTTCTTTAGCGGCCTGCGGCAAAACCTGGATCAATTGCGCGATCAAGGCCTGTACAAGCCGGAGCGCGTGCTCGCTTCGCGCCAGGGTTCGGAAGTGGTCGCTCAGGACGGCACCACCTTGATCAATATGTGCGCCAATAACTACCTCGGCCTGTCCGGCGAGGAGTGGGTGGCCAAGGCGTCGATCGACGCGACCGAAAAATACGGCTACGGCCTGTCGTCGGTGCGTTTCATTTGCGGCACCCAGACCGTGCACAAGCAACTGGAGCAGGCGATCTCGAAGTTCCTCGGCACCGAGGACACGATCCTCTACGCGGCCGCCTTCGACGCCAACGGCGGCGTGTTCGAGCCGCTGTTCGACGAGAACGACGCCATCATCTCGGACGCGCTGAACCACGCCTCGATCATCGACGGCATCCGCCTGTGCAAGGCCGCGCGCTTCCGCTACGCCCATAACGACATGGCCGACCTGGAAACGCAACTGCGGGCGGCCGCCGACAAGCGCCATAAAGTCATCGTCACCGATGGCGTGTTCTCGATGGACGGCACCATCGCCCAGCTGGACAAGATCTGCGACCTGGCCGATAAATACGGCGCCCTGGTGATGATCGACGAATGCCACGCCTCCGGCTTCATGGGCGCGACCGGCCGCGGCACGCACGAGCATCACAACGTCATGGGCCGCGTCGACATCATCACCGGCACGCTGGGCAAGGCGCTGGGCGGCGCGATGGGTGGCTTTACGTCCGCGCGCAAGGAAGTGATCGACATGCTGCGCCAGAAATCGCGGCCTTACCTGTTCTCCAACACGCTGGCGCCGTCGATCGCGGGCGCCTCGCTGGCGGTGCTCGAACGGCTGTCGCAGTCGACCGAGTTGCGCGACCGCCTGCACGAGAACACCGCCTACTTCCGCAAGGAGATCGAGCGTATCGGCTTCACCATCAAGCCCGGTACCCACCCGGTTGTTCCTGTGATGTTGTTCGACGCGCCCGTGGCGCAGAAATTCGCGGCACGAATGTATGAGCTGGGCGTTCTGCTCAGCGGCTTCTTCTACCCGGTGGTCCCGATGGGCCAGGCGCGCGTGCGTGTTCAACTGTCCGCCGCGCATAGCCGCGAGCAGCTCGACACCGTGCTCAAAGCATTCGAACAGGCGGGCAACGAGCTTGGCCTGCTTAAAAAATAAAACAATCAGGAAACAACATGGAACAACAACGCATCCTCGTCATCGGCGCCAACGGCCAAATCGGCAGTGAACTGGTGGAGGCGCTGGCCGCCAAACACGGCGCGCAAAACGTCATCGCCAGCGACATCAGCCCGACCAACCTGTATCACGCGCAGCGCTACACCCCGCTCAATGTGCTGGACAAGCAGGCGCTGTCCACGCTGGTGACGGAGGAGGGCATCACCCAGGTCTACCAACTGGCGGCGATGCTGTCGGCCACCGGCGAGGCGGCGCCGCTCAAGGCCTGGACCCTGAACATGGACGGCCTGCTCAATATTCTCGAAGTGGCGCGCGAGCGCGGCATCATCGGCAAGCCGCTCAAGGTCTTCTGGCCGTCGTCGATCGCCGCTTTCGGCCCGAACACGCCGGCGTTGAACACGCCGCAAACCGCGGTGATGGACCCGACCACGATCTACGGCATCAGCAAGCTGGCCGGGGAGCGTCTGTGCGAGTACTACTTCATCAAGTACGGCGTCGATGTGCGCAGCATCCGCTACCCGGGCATCATCAGCTTCAAGTCGCCACCGGGCGGCGGCACCACCGATTACGCGATCGCGATCTTCCATTCCGCGCTGCGCGGCGAACGTTATGAATGCTTCCTCGGCCCGCAAACCACGCTGCCGATGATCTATATGCCCGATGCGATCCGCGCCACCATCGAACTGATGGAAGCGCCGGCCGAACAGGTCAAGGTGCGTTCGGCTTACAACGTGGCCGGCGTCTCGTTCAATCCGGAGCAACTGGCCGCCGCCATCACGCGCGCCGTGCCGGACTTTAAAATCGCCTACAAGCCCGATAGCCGCCAGGCCATCGCCGACACCTGGCCGCAAAGCCTGGACGACGCCACCGCCACCGCCGACTGGGGCTGGAAAGCCAGCATCGGCGTCGAGGAGATGGTGGCCGACATGCTGGCCAACGTCGATGTTCGCCTGGGCAAAGCGGCTTAATCAACTACATTATAAAAAAGAGAGACATCCAATGGACATGAGCGTTTTCGATTTGTTCAAGATCGGCATAGGGCCGTCGAGTTCCCACACGGTGGGACCGATGGTGGCGGCCCGCCGTTTTCTGCTCGACTGCGCTCCGCTTGACGATGTCACCGAGGTGACCGCCGAGCTCTATGGCTCGCTCGCGCTCACCGGCATCGGCCACGCGACCGACAAGGCGGTCATCCTCGGCCTGATGGGCGAAACCCCGCAGGACATGGTACCGACCCGGGTCGATGCGCAGTTGGCCGAAGCCGAAGCCGCGGGTGAACTGCGGCTGCTGGGAACCCGCGCGGTGCCGTTCAAACGCGGCAAAAACCTGGTATTCCACATGGCCGAATCGCTGGCCGAACACCCGAACGGCATGCGTTTCACGCTGACCCGCGCCGACGGCGGCACCGTTAGCAAAGTCTATTACTCGGTGGGCGGCGGTTTTATCAAGGAAGAGGGCGAAGCGCCGCGGATGGCGGCCGGCGCGGCCCCTGCCTCGGCGATTCCGTACCCGTTCGACACCATGGACCAGTTGCTGGCCCATGGAGAATCGAGCGGACTGACGATACCGAAAATGCTGCGCGCGAACGAATGCGTCAAGCGCGGCGAGGATGAACTCAACGCCGGCATCGACAAGATCTGGCGCGTCATGCGCGATTGTATCGCGCATGGACTGGAGACGGCCGGTCGCTTGCCGGGCGGTTTGAACGTCAAGCGGCGCGCGGCCGACTTGTGGACGCAATCGCAGTCCAGCGCCAGCCAGGCGAACCACCTGCCGCACGACGCGCTGCACCAGGTCAGCCTGTACGCGATGGCCGTCAACGAGGAAAACGCCGCCGGCGGGCGCGTGGTGACGGCGCCGACCAACGGCGCGGCCGGTATCATTCCGGCGGTGCTGCGTTACTACGCGGAGGATTGCAAGCCGAGCGACCCGGTCACCGGCATCCGCGATTTCATGCTGACCGCCGCGGCGATCGGCATGCTTTGCAAGCGCAACGCGTCGATCTCCGGGGCGGAAATCGGTTGCCAGGGCGAGGTTGGCGTGGCCTGCGCGATGGCGGCGGCGGGCTTGGTGGCGGCGCTGGGCGGCACCAACAACCAGATCGAGAACGCCGCCGAAATCGGCATCGAGCACCATCTCGGCATGACCTGCGATCCGATCGGCGGCCTGGTGCAGATTCCGTGCATCGAGCGCAATGGCATGGGCGCGGTCAAGGCGATCACCGCCGCGTCGCTGGCGTTGAAGGGCGACGGCACGCATTTTGTCAGCCTCGATGAAGTCATCGAGACCATGCGCCAGACCGGGGCGGACATGCAGGCCAAGTACAAGGAGACCTCGCTCGGCGGTTTGGCGATCCACGTCATCACCGTCAACCACGCGGCCTGCTGACGCGACGCGCTGTCGGCGGCGGCCCCGGCGGATCGTGATTGGCTACGCAACCGCCTCCAGCATCAACTGCCTGAACGCCTGCTCCGGCACCGGCTTGCTGAAATAATATCCCTGCATCTCGTCGCAATGCTGCTGCCGCAGGAACTCCAGCTGCTCGGCGGTTTCCACGCCCTCGGCGATCGTCTTCAGCCCCAGGCTGCGCGCCATGTTGATGATGGCGCAGACGATCGCCTTGTCCTCGGCGTCGGTACTGATGTCGCGCACGAACGACTTGTCGATCTTGAGCTTGTACACCTTGAACTTCTTCAAATGACTGAGCGACGAAAAGCCGGTGCCGAAATCGTCGATCGACATCCGTATGCCGTGCTCGTGCAGATTGTTCATCATGGCGATCGCGCCTGGCGGGTCGTTCAGCGCCACCCCCTCCGTCAGTTCCAGCTCCAGATACTCCGGCGGCAAGCCTTCCTCCTGTAGTATCCGCGAGATCAGCTCCGGAAGATCGGTGTTGCGGAACTGCGTCGCCGACAGGTTGACCGCCATGACCAGCGGCGGCAGGCCGTCGTCCAGCCAGGCGCGCGCCTGCCGCACCGCCTGGCGCAGCACCCAGGCGCCGATCTGCAATATCAGCCCGCTCTCCTCGGCGGCGGGAATGAACTCGGCCGGCGACACCACCCCCAGTTCCGGCGTCGACCAGCGCAGCAGCGCCTCGGCGCCGACGATGCGCTGGTCCCGCAGCGAGACCTGCGGCTGGTACACCACCTGCATCTGGCCCCGCTCCAGCGCGTAGCGCAGCGCGTTGACCAGTTGCAGATGGCGCGCCGCGCGCTGCTGCATGGCGGCCGTGAAGAAGCGGAAGTCGTGCCGCCCGGCTTGCTTGACCTGGTACATGGCCGCGTCGGCGCGTTGCAGCAGCGTTTCCATGTCGGCGCCGTCGGCCGGGTACAGGGCGATGCCGATCGATGCCGTCACCTGCAGGTCGTGCGTGCCGACGCTGAAAGGCTGGTCGATCAGGTCCATCAGCTTGCGCGCCACCTCGGCGGCATCCTTCGATTCGGCCTTTTGCAGCACGAAGATGAATTCGTCGCCGCCAAGCCGCGCCAGGATGTCGTCCTCGCGCAAGCCGTGACGCAGGCGCTTGGCCAGTTCGCACAGCAGGCCGTCGCCGACGCTGTGGCCGAGCGAATCGTTGATGTCCTTGAAGTGGTCCAAATCGAGCATCATCAGCGCCATCGACTCGCGGTTGCGGCGCGCGTGCGCCAGCGCGTGCAGCGTGTGCTCCTGCAACTGGGCGCGGTTCGGCAGGCCGGTCAGCGGGTCGAAATGGGCCAGGTACTGGATGCGTTCGTCGGCCAGCTTGCGGTCTGTGATGTCGCGTGTGATACCGAGCAGCATGCGTTGCTCGCCGTTGGCGCCGGTCATCGGCGCGGCGTGCGTCTCTAGCCAGCGCTCGCCCCCCTTCAGTCCCCGCACCCGGAATTCCAGCCGGCCGTTCTCGCCGTTGATGACGCGCCGGTGCAGCGCGGTGAAGGCCTCGCGGTACTCCGGCAGGATCAGATCGGTCAGCGGGTATTGCTGCAGTTCCTCCAGCGACTCCGCCTCCAGGATGTCCAGGCCGGCGGCATTCATCTCCAGCAGCTGGCCGTTGGCGTCGACCACCTTGATACATTCCGGTTCGGTCTCGATGATGGTGCGCAGATGTTGCTCGCTTTTGCGCAGCGAGGCCTCGGTCTGCTCTCGTTGGAGTGCGTGGTCGAAGTTCTTCAGGGCGAACTCGATGTCGAGCGACATTTCGACGAACAGGTCGCGCACCTCGGCGTCGAACACCTCGCGGGTGGTGGAGTAGGCGGAGAAGAAGCCGACGATCCGGCCTTTGCGGCGCAGCGGCAACGATGCCGAGGCCGCCCAGCCGTAACGCGCGGCGCGCGCGTGCCACGGCGCGGTCTCCGGC
>DATMSN010000766.1:0-2725 GCA_035565375.1 Duganella sp.
ACCGGCGGCGGTGGCGGCGGCGCGGCGATCGCGCGCTGCGGCGGCTTGAACAGCTGCAGTCCCCAATACGCCAGCGACGCCGACAACAGCACCACGGCCAGCACGCTGCCGGCCAGGGGCAAACGCTTCATAGATTCATGCTTCATAACTTCCCTTATCAGCGTACCAGCTGATTGATTTCGATGATAGGCATCAGCACGGCCAGCACGATCAGCAGCACCACCACGCCCATCGCCAGGATCAGCGCCGGTTCCAGCAGGCCGGCGATGGTCAGCGTGCGCCGCTCCAGGTCGGCCTCCTGCGCGGCGGCCGCGCGGTCCAGCATGGCCGGCAGCTCGCCGGTGATCTCGCCGGCGCGGATCATGTGGATCAGCATCGGCGGAAAGTGCTTCTGCGCCGACAGCGAGCGCGCCAGGCTCACGCCTTCGCGCACGGCGTCGCTGGCCTCGCCGACCAGCTCCTTCATGGCGACATTGGACAACGTATCGCGGCTGGTTTCAAGCGCGCGCAGGATGGGCACGCCCGAGCCGGTGGTGATCGCCAGCGTGCTGGCGAAGCGCGCCGTGTTCAGGCTGCGCTCGAACTTGCCGTACAGCGGCGCCGTCAGCAGCCAGGTGTGCCAGCGCCGCTTGAGCGCGGGATTCTGCAACGCCCGCCGCCACATGAACCAGGCGCCCACCAGCAGGATCGCCACCACGATGCCGTAATTGCGCACGAAGTCGGACACGGCCAGCATGATGATGGTCAGCACCGGCAGCTTCTGCTTGGTGTTGGCGAACACCGAGACGATCTGCGGCACCACGTAGGTCAGCAGGAAGATCACGATCGAGAACGCCACCACGGTGACGATGGCCGGGTAGGTGAACGCCAGCCGCACCTTTTGCACCAGCGCGTTGCGGCGCTCGATGTAGTCGGCCAGGCGCGAGAGCACGCGCGACAGCTGGCCGATCTGCTCGCCCGAGGCGACCAGCGCGCGGTAGATCTCGGCGAAATCGCGCGGATGGCGGCCCAGCACGTCCGACAGCGCGGCGCCGCCGATCACCTCCGAGCGGATCGAGGCGATCAGGTCGCGCATGTACGGACGCTCGGCCTGTTCCAGCAAGGCGGTGAAGGCTTGCTCGAGCGGCAGGCCCGCCTCGAGCAGGCTGGCCAGCTGGCGCGTGAACAGCGCCAGCTCGGTGGTCGACAGGCACTCGCCGAAGCCGCGGCTCTTGGCCACGCCGGCGGCGTCGACCTGGGCGGCGATGGCGTCGACCTTCAGCGGCACCAGCCCCAGGGTGCGCAACTCGGAGCGCGCCGAACGGGCGCTGTCGGAATTGAGCACGCCTTTTTTGGTGGCGCCGCCGGCGTCGACGGCTTCATAGCGGAATGCGGGCATGGTAGTCGGCCTAGTCTTTGGTCACGCGCAGCAACTCGGCCTGCGTGGTGATGCCGGCCGCCAGCCAGCGCTCGCCGTCGTCGCGCATGGTCTGCATGCCGCTGGCGATGGCGGCCGCCTTGACCTCGGCCTCGGAGGCGCGGTTGTGGATCTGCGCGCGGATCTGCTCGGTCGTCTCGAGGAACTCGTAGACGCCGACCCGGCCCTGGTAGCCCGTGTGGCCGCAATGTTCGCACCCCACGGCGTGCCACAGCTGGCCGTCGAAGCTCTTGCAGTGGCCGCACAGCTTGCGCACCAGCCGCTGCGCCAGCACGCCCAGCAGCGAGGACGACAGCAGGAACGGTTCGATCCCCATGTCGAGCAGCCGGGTGACGGCGGCGGCGGCGTCGTTGGTGTGCAAGGTCGCCAGCACCAGGTGGCCCGTCAGCGATGCCTGCACGGCGATCTGCGCCGTTACCAGGTCGCGGATCTCGCCGATCATGATCACGTCGGGATCCTGCCGCAGAATGGCCCGCAGCGCCTTCGCGAACGTCATGTCGATGCGCGAGTTCACCTGCGTCTGGCCGATGCCGTGCAGCTCGTACTCGACGGGGTCTTCCACCGTCATGATGTTGCTGCTGCCGGCATCCATCTCGCCCAGCGCGGCGTACAGCGTGGTGCTCTTGCCCGAGCCCGTGGGCCCGGTGACCAGGATGATGCCGTGCGGTTGGGTGATCAGGCTGCGAAAGCGCGTCAGCGTGTCGCCGGTCATGCCCACGGCGGGCAGGGTCAGGCGGGTCTCGGACTTGTCGAGCAGGCGCAGCACCGCGCGTTCGCCATGCGCGCTGGGCAGCGTGGACACGCGCACGTCCACCGCACGCGTGCCGATGCGCAAGGAGATGCGCCCGTCCTGCGGCAGGCGCTTTTCGGCGATGTCCAGGTCGGCCATGATCTTCAGGCGCGAGATCAGCGCGGCGTGCAAGGCGCGGTTGGGGCTGACCACTTCGCGCAATGTGCCGTCGACGCGAAAGCGCACGGAGGACGTGCGCTCGTAAGGCTCGATGTGGATGTCGCTGGCGCCATCCCGCGCGGCCTGCGTGAGCAGTGCGTTGAGCATGCGGATGATGGGCGCGTCGCCGGCCGATTCCAGCAGGTCTTCGACGGCCGGCAGCTCCTGCATCATGCGCGTCAAGTCGGCGTCGCTCTGCACTTCGCTGACCACCGAGGCGGCGCTCGACTCGCCCTGCGCATAGGCGGCACTGATGCGCTGCGCCAGTTCATGGGCCGGCAGGGTCTGGAACTGCAGGGGGCCCAGGCTCAGGCTGTACTTGCGCAGCACTTCGCTGAGCGCGCTGGCCGACTGCCGGG
>DATMSN010000767.1:0-1530 GCA_035565375.1 Duganella sp.
GGTCGCCGTGCCCGGCTCGTCGATCGGCGCCGTGTCCGACGCGGTCGGCTCGCTGTTCGGCCTGGCGTTCCAGACCAGCAACTTCGCCGCGCTGATTTCCTTCCTCGAAGGGCAGGGCACCGTGCACGTGCTGTCGAGCCCGCGTATCGCGACGCTGAACAACCAGAAGGCGCTGCTCAAGATCGGCACCGACGAGTTCTTCGTCACCGGCGTCAGCACCACGACCACGACCAGCGGCACCGGCACCGGCGTCACCACGCCGACGGTGACGTTGCAACCGTTCTTCTCCGGCGTGGTGCTCGACGTGACGCCGCAGATCGACGATCACGGCAACATCATTTTGCACGTCCATCCGTCGGTCAGCCAGGTGTCGACCGTCAACAAGGGCTTGAATCTGGGCTCGCTGGGCAACTTCACGTTGCCGCTGGCGGCGTCGTCGACGTCCGAGATGGATAGCATGGTGCGCGGCCAGGACGGCCAGGTGGTCGCCATCGGCGGCCTGATGCGCCAGGCGACGACGTCGGACCGTTCCGGCGTGCCCGGCGCCAGCGACCTTCCCGTGCTCGGCGCGCTGTTCCGCACCACCGGCGAGGTGATCCAGAAGCGCGAGCTGGTGGTGCTGATCAAGCCGACCATCATCGAGTCGAGCTCCGACTGGAACCAGGACCTGCTCGACAGCGGGCGCCGCATCAAGGAGCTCGATCCGCGCCGCGCCAGGGAGCGCAACTGATCATGTACAGCAAACACTTCGGCCTGCGCGAGGCGCCGTTCAGCATCACGCCGGATACCAGCTATTTCTTCACCAGCCCGCATTCGCAGGAGGCGCTCAACACGCTGCTGGTGGCGGCCAAGAGCGGCGAGGGCTTCATCAAGATCACCGGCGAGGTGGGCACCGGCAAGACGCTGCTGTGCCGTAAGTTCATCGCCACCGTCGGGCCGGAGTTCGTCACCGCCTACATCCCCAATCCGTACCTGGAGCCGCGCACGCTGATGCTGGCCCTGGCCGACGAACTGGAGGTGACGCTGGCGCGCGACGTCGACCAGCACCAGATGCTCAAGTCGATCACCTACCGCCTGATCGAGCTGGCGCACGCGGGCAAGCAGGTCATGCTGCTGCTCGACGAGGCGCAGGCGATCCCGGTCGAAAGCCTGGAGGCGTTGCGGCTGTTGAGCAACCTGGAGACGGAAAAGCGCAAACTGCTGCAAATCGTGCTGTTCGGCCAGCCGGAGCTGAACCAGCACCTGCAGGCCAATTCGATCCGCCAACTGGCGCAGCGGATCACCTTCCACTACCACCTCGGCCCGCTGAGCCGGGACGACATCGAATATTATCTGGCGCACCGCTTGCGCGTGGCCGGCTACACGGGCGGGCGCCTGTTCAGCCGCGGCGCGATCTCGCGGCTGTTCCGCGCCAGCGGCGGCATTCCGCGGCTGGTCAACATCATGGCCAACAAGTCGCTGATGCTGTGCTTTGGCGAGGGCCGGCAGCAGGTGACGCGCCGCCACGTCAACCTGGCCGCGCGCGACACC
>DATMSN010000768.1:0-7581 GCA_035565375.1 Duganella sp.
GCGGTGGCGCGCGCGGCGCGCGAAGCGGGCGCCGAGGTGGTGCTGGTGTCCGGCCCGACCGCGCTGCCGGCGCCGTTCGGCGTCCAGCGCATCAACGTCCAAAGCGCGCTGCAGATGCACGACGCGGTGATGGCCAATGTCGACCACCAGCACATCTTCATCGCCGTGGCGGCCGTCGCCGACTGGCGCGTGTCCAACGCCAGCGTGCAGAAACTGAAGAAAAATCCGGACGGCTCGGTGCCGGACCTGAAGTTCGAACAGAATCCGGACATCCTGGCCACCGTCGCCGCGCGCACCTCGCTGGCCGGCCATCCGTACTGCGTCGGCTTCGCCGCCGAATCGGAAAACCTGATCCAGTTCGGCGCCGACAAGCGCGAGAAAAAAGGCATCCCCCTGCTGGTCGGTAACATCGGCCACCACACCTTCGGCCAGGACGACAACACCATCATCCTGTTCGACGAAAACGGCCACACGATTTTGCCGCGCGCCGACAAACTGACCCTGGCGCGCCAGCTCATTTCCGAAATCTCCAAACGCATTTCGCAGCATTCGCTGTTCGCAAAATAATAGAGCAAAAAGTATGAAAACCATCGACGTCAAAATCCTCGATCCGCGCATGAAGGACCAGTTGCCGGCCTACGCCACCCCGGGCTCCGCCGGCCTCGACCTGCGCGCCTGCATCGACGCGCCACTCACCATCGAAGCCGGCCAGACGGTGCTGATCCCGACCGGCCTGGCGATCCACGTCGCCGATCCGGGCTACGCCGCGATGATCCTGCCGCGCAGCGGCATGGGCCACAAGAACGGCATCGTCCTGGGGAATCTGGTAGGCTTGATCGACTCCGATTATCAGGGTCAGTTGATGATCTCGACTTGGAACCGCGGCAACAGCGCCTTCACCCTGAACCCGATGGAGCGCCTGGCGCAGCTGATCATTGTTCCGGTCGTACAAGTCGGATTCAACGTCGTGGAAGAATTCGACACCAGCGAACGCGGTGCCGGCGGTTTTGGAAGCACCGGAAAACACTAAAAAATACGGAGACTAGGGATGGTCCTGCAAAACAATTCGAAGAAATTCGCCACTATATCCCTGCCAGCCATCGCAGCGGCGCTGTCGCTGTCGGCCTGTTCGACCTTCACATCCAAACAGGCCGAACCCGAACAGGGTCCGGTGGTCGCGCGCACCATTGAAGAAGGCGCGCCGGTGGTCACCGCCAAGATGGCGGCCGCGCGCCAGGCGCTGGGCCAGATGGTCGCGCTGCAGGACCGCCTGTACCGCATCGCCGGTCCGCTGTTGATCAACAACGCGGACCTGTGCCGCACGCAGGCCCGCAACCTGCTCGGCTTCACCGCCAAAAACAAATACTCGTACACCGGCGAATTCGTCGACGCCGCCCAGGCCGTGCTCAATTATGGCGACCGGCTCGAGGTGGCCAGCGTGCTGCCGGGTAGCGGCGCCGCGCGCGTCGGCCTGCGCAAGGGCGACGTGCTGCTGGCGGCCGAGGGCAAAAGCCTGCCGACCGGCCAGCACGCCGAGACCGAGGCCGCCGGGGTTCTGGGGCCGCTGGTGGCCAACAACCAGGCGCTCAACCTGATCGTCGAACGCAACGGCAGCAACCAGGCGCTCAAGGTGCCGGTCACGCGCGCGTGCGCCTTCAAGATCGACATCGGCAATTCGGACAACATCAACGCCTATTCGGACGGCCAGCGCGTGATGATCACGCGCGGCATGGTCAACTTCGCGCAGACCGACGAAGCGATCGCCTATGTGCTGGCCAAGGACATCGCGCACAATGTGCTGGGCCACGCCGCCAAAACGCGTTCGGCCTACACGGTCGGCAGCATCATCGACAACCTGGTCGCGGTGCGCCCGGACGTGTCGATGCTGATCGGGACCGCCGGCATCAAGCCGATGCCGCAGGAGCTCGACGCGGCGGCCGATTCGCTGTCGCTGTACATGGTCGCGCGCGCCGGCTACAGCACGGCGCAGGCGCGCGCCTTCTGGCAGCGGCTGGCCAACCAGTATCCGGCCTCGGTGCTGAACGGCTACACCGCCAACCACCCGGCCGTGAACTACCGCCTGTCCATGATCGACAAGACCGTCGCCGAAATCAAGGGCAAGCAGGCGGCCAAGAAGCCGCTGGTGCCGTGACGCCATGAAAAAACCGGCATTGATAGCGGTGCTGCTGATGTCGGCGGCGGCGTCGGGCTGGGTCCAGGCGGCGCAATGGACCAAAGTGGGCGGCGCCAAGGGCGAGGTCTTCTACATCGACAAAAGTAGCGTCGTCAAGAAGGACAAGACCCGCAAGGTGTGGTCGATGCACTCGTACGCCAAGGCGCAAACGACGCCCGAGGGCAAGCCTTACCGCTCGGTCAAGGCGCAGCATCTGTATTACTGCGACGAGCGCACCATGGTGATGCTGTCGCAGGTGTTCTATCCCGAGGCGATGGGCAAGGGCGAACCGGTCGAAAACTATATCTACGAAAAATTCAGCCCCGAAGACGTGGTTCCGGGCAGCCCGTTCGAAAAAGCGCTGTCGAAGGTGTGCAAGCGCTGACTAGTCGATAGCCAGGCGCCGGCCTAGCGGAAGTTCGGAAAATCCGGAAACACGCTGCCCATCAGCCAGGTCAGCAGACCGCAAAACACCACGGCGATAATCAGCACGATCAGCAGCCGGCCGAATTTGGGCGAGCCGTCGTCTTCCTTGTGGTCGGTCATGGCAGTTCCTGCAAGCTTTGAATAGCCGTAGTATATTCCATCCATGGACAGCATCGATCTCGAAGTACTCAAAACCAGCGCCGCGTGGATCGCCTCCGGGCGCCGCTGCGAACTTATCACCGTCATCAAGACCTGGGGCTCGAGTCCCCGTCCGGTCGGCGCCACCCTGGCCATCTGCGAAGACGGCACGGTGATCGGCTCCGTCTCGGGCGGCTGCATCGAGGACGACCTGATCGCGCGCGTGCGCGACGAAGGCATCAGCCGCACCTTGCCCGAAATCGTCAGCTACGGCATCACCGCCGACGAGGCGCACCGTTTCGGCCTGCCCTGCGGCGGCACCATCGAACTGTCGATCGAACCGCTGTCGGAGCGCAGCCGCGTCGCCGAACTGTTGGAACGTCTGGAGCGGCACGAACTGGTGCAACGGCGGCTCGATCTGCAGACCGGCGACGTCGAACTGTCGCAGGCGGCGCCGGGCGCGCAGATGCAAGTGAGCGAGCGCGCCATGGTCACCCTGCACGGGCCGCGCTGGCGGCTGCTGATCATCGGCGCGGGCCAATTGTCGCGCTTCCTGGCGCAAATCGCCACCGCGATGGACTACCACGTCATCGTCTGCGACCCGCGCGAGGAATACCGCGCCGGCTGGCAGGTCGACGGCGTACAGCTGGTGCACGACATGCCCGACGATATCGTCCTGTCGATGAAGCTGGACCACCGCAGCGCCGTGGTGGCGCTGACGCACGACCCCAAGCTCGACGACCTGGCGTTGATGGAAGCGTTGAAGTCGGACGCGTTTTACGTCGGCGCGATCGGCTCGCGGCTGAACAACAGCAAGCGCCGCGAGCGGCTGCTGGAGTTCGACCTAACGCCGGAGCAGCTGGCGCGCCTGCACGGGCCGATAGGGCTGTACATCGGCAGCAAAACACCGTCGGAGATCGCGATATCGATCCTGGCCGAGCTGACGGCGATCAAAAACGGCGTACCGACGACGATGCTGATCCCGCACGCCGCCTCGCCGGTGGCGCCGGGCGACACGGTGTGCGCGGTCGACAGCGGCGCCGTGTAAATCAGTTCGAAAGCAAGAAGCGGAAAGACGGAACCACGTAGGGCGGATTAGCGTAGCGTAATCCGCCATGCATGCGTCATCGGCGGCTCATGGCGGATTACGCGCTGCGCGCTAATCCGCCCTACGAACATCGACAAAACAACCAACCGAAACTCAATGAGCACCGCCAACCTACTCCGCCTGATCTTCCTGGCCGCCATCTGGGGCGGCTCCTTCCTGTTCATGCGGATCGCCGCCCCCGTGCTGGGCGCCGCCGTGCTGATCGAATACCGCGTGCTGTTCGCCTCCCTGTTCCTGGCGGTGATCGCGGTCGTGCTGAAAAAGCCGCTCAACCTGCGCAAGCACTGGAAGCACTACTTCATCCTCGGCCTGTTCAACTCCGCGCTGCCGTTCCTGATGTTCGCCTTCGCCGCGCGCACGCTGTCGGCCTCCCTGCTGGCCGTGCTGAACGCCACCACGCCACTATGGGGCACCCTGATCGCCGCCGTCCTGACGCGCCAGATGGTCAGCGGCAAAGTCATGCTCGGCCTGCTGCTGGGCGCCTGCGGCGTCGCGCTGCTGGTGGGCTTCGACCACGTCAGCACCAAGCCCGGCGCCGGGCTGGCGATTGCCGCCGTGCTGTTCGCCTCTTTCCTGTACGGCGTCGCCAGCAACTACACCAAGACCGTCAAGGGCGTCGAACCGCTGTCCAACGCGCACGGCTCGATGTGGGCCTCGGTGCTGCTGGTGCTGCCGGTGGTGCCGTTCTTCCCCGCGCCGGGTGAGCCGACCGTCGGCATCATGGGCGCCGTGATCGCGCTCGGTGTCCTGTGCAGCGGCATCGCCTATCTGATCTACTTCCGTCTGATCCAGGACGTCGGCCCGTCGTCGGCGCTGACGGTGACCTTCCTCAGCCCCTTGTTCGGCATCCTGTGGGGCACGCTGTTCCTCGGCGAGACGGTGGGCTGGTACACGCTCGTCGGCGCCGCCATCGTCATCACCGGCACCGCGCTGGTCACCGGCTTCCGCCCCAACTTCGGCACGCTGCGCAAAACCAAACCCGTATGAAAAGCTTCGCACTCGACCTGCCGGCCAACTACCGCCTGCACGACGTGCTGGCCTTCCACAGCCGCGACACCGAAAGCGTGGCCGAGCAAGTCAGCGACACGCGCCTGCGCAAAGGCATGATGCTGGACGGCGTGCCGGTGGTGCTCGCGGTGGTGATCGATAGCGCGCTGGCGCCCACCAGCGCCAGCTGCAAGGTGGACGCCGACGGCAAGCTGTCCAAATCGGCGCAGCAGCGTGTGCGCGAAGCGGCGCTGAGCATCCTCGGGCTTCGCATCGATCCCGAACCGTTCTGCGCCTTCGCCGCCAAGGACGACATGTTCGGTCCCCTGACCCTGGCGCAGCCGGGACTGCGCATCGTCCAATCGGCCACGGTGTTCGAAGCGCTGACCTGGGCCATCATCGGCCAGCAAATCAACCTGTCGTTCGCGATCTCGCTGCGCCGCACGTTCATCCTGCAGGCGGGCCGCCAGCATAGCGGCGGCTTGTGGTGCTATCCGGAGGCGGCCGACGCGGTCAAATTGAGCATCGACGACCTGACCAGCCGCAAATTCTCGCGCGCCAAAGCGGAGACCTTGCTGCGGCTGGCGAATCTGGTCGCCAGCGGCGAGCTGCGACTGGACGTTTCGCCCACCAACAGCATCGAACGGATCTCGGCGGCGCTGCTGGCCGTCAAAGGCATCGGCCCGTGGACCGTCAACTACGGCCTGCTGCGCGGCTACGGTTACGCCGACTGCTCGCTGCACGGCGACGTCGCCATCCGCGCCGCGCTGCAGCAGCTGCTGGGCGAAGACGTCAAACCGGATATGCCGCGCACCGAACAAATCCTGGCCCGCTACGCGCCACACCGCACGATGGCCGCCGCCCACCTGTGGGCAAGCCTGCACCCACGCGGCGACCAGCAAGAAGAATCCACTTGATCCTGACGTAACGTCAGGGTTTACGATTCCGGCATCTCCGACCATTATCAAGGATGCCATGAGCTGGATCGAAAAACTCCTGCCGCCCCGTATCAACCGCAACGGGGCCGAGGCCCGCCAGTCGATACCGGCCGGCCTGTGGATCAAATGTCCCGCGTGCGAGGCGGTGCTGTACCGCGCCGACCTCGAAGCCAATCTGCACGTCTGCCCGAAATGCGCCCACCACCTGCGCATCCGGGCGCGCGCCCGCCTCGACGCCCTGCTCGACACCGGCGGCCGGCACGAAATCGGCCAGGAGGTCCTTCCGGTCGACACGCTCAAATTCAAAGGCAGCAAGAGCTATCCGGCGCGCCTGCAAGCGGCCATGGAGGCCACCGGCGAGACCGACGCCATGATCGTGATCTCCGGCGCGATCCTGTCGGTGCCGGTGGTGGTGTCGTGCTTCGAATTCGACTTCATGGGCGGCTCGATGGGATCCGTGGTCGGAGAGCGATTCGTGCGCGGTGTGCAGGCCGCGATCAACCAGCATGTGCCGTTCATCTGCATCACCGCGAGCGGCGGCGCGCGCATGCAAGAGGGCCTGATGTCGCTCATGCAGATGGCGAAAACCACCGCCATGCTGGCCAGGCTGGCGGAGAAAAAACTGCCGTTCGTCTCGGTGCTGACCGATCCCACATCGGGCGGCATCTCGGCCTCGTTCTGCTTCCTGGGCGATATCGTGATGGCCGAACCGAAGGCGCTGATCGCCTTCACCGGCGCGCGCGTCATCAAAAGCACTTTGGGCGTGACGCTGCCTGAGGGTTACCAGCGTCCGGAGTTTCTGCTCGAACGCGGCGCCATCGACATGATCGTCGACCGCCGCGAGATGCGCGCCGAACTGGCGGCGCTACTGGCCTTGCTGCTAAAGCTGCCGACGGATGCCATCGCCAAAAACACACCGGAATGATTACGTGACAATGCGGCTGGCGTACACTATCGCGCATGAAAGAAAATCGCAATCACACCGTGCTGAAAATCGGCGAGCTGGCCGCGCGCTCCGGGCTGACGGTGCGCGCGCTGCACCACTACGACAGCATCGGCCTGCTGACGCCATCGGCGCACACCGATTCCGGCTACCGACTCTACAACCGCGCCGACGTCGCCCGCCTGCACCAGATCCAGGCGCTGCGCCGCTTCGGCATGTCGCTGGCCGACATCGGCACCTTCCTCGCCAGTCCCGACGCGCCGTTCGCCGACGTCGTCGCCCAGCAGATCGCCACGTTGGATCGGCAGATCGCGCAGGCGAGCGCACTGCGCGAGCAGCTCTCGCACCTGCACCGGCAGATGGCCGGCGGCGGCGAGCCGGAACTGGCCGACTGGCTCTCGACGCTGGAGCTGATGAACCTCTACGACAAATATTTCACGAAGGACGAATTGCACCGCCTGCCCTTCTGGCAGCAGGACGCGCGCCGCAACAGCGGCTGGGCCGTGCTGGTCGCGCGGATACAGGACCTGATGCGGCAAGGCGTGCCGCCGGCCGACGCCGAGCCGCGCCAGCTGGCCGAGCGCTGGATGCAAATGCTCGAACGCGACACCGCCGCCAATCCCGAATTCGCGCGCCGCATCACCGTCATGATGGAGATGGAGCCCGCCGCGCAACTGCACACGGGGATCACGCCGCAACTGAAACAATACGTGATCGAGGCGTTCGGCGAACATAAACTGGCGCTGTACGCCGACTACCTCGACGCCGACGAATTGCGCCGCATGCGCGACGGCGCGGGCAAACATGGCGCGGAGTGGATGGCGCTGATCGCGGCGGTCCACCGGCAGCTCGAAGCCGGCGCCGATCC
>DATMSN010000769.1:0-3271 GCA_035565375.1 Duganella sp.
GGGATGGACCCGTCACCGCGAGCCGCTCAAGCCGGCCGCGCGCAGTCTGGCCGACCTGCTGCGGGAACGGGGGCAGGCGCAATAGCGTCGGTTCGGCGCCGCGGAATGGGGTGAATAATTTTCACGGTTGCGCCCAATTCATTTCATCTTTTGGTACCACCGAAACGGGCCGCGGCGCCGATACACTCGTCGCATCTTTTAGCTTTGACCATGCCGGCAGGCGCCCGCCGCCGGCGCAAAAAAATACTTGTACTCTTGGAGGAGACCACCATGCAAACCTGGAATCAGATATACGCGCCGCTAGGCAGTTTGGGCCTATCGGCCCTGGTTGCCGCCGTACCGATCATTTTCTTCTTTCTCGCGCTGGCCGTGCTGCGCATCAAAGGCCATGTCGCCGCCGCCGTGACGCTGGCGCTCGCGCTGGTGGTCGCCATCTTCGCCTATGGCATGCCGGTGCCGCAGGCGCTGGCCGCAGCCGGCTACGGCTTCGCCTACGGCCTGTGGCCAATCGCCTGGATCATCGTCACCGCGGTGTTCCTGTATAAGGTCGTCGACCGCACCGGCCAGCTCGATATCATCCGCGCCTCCGTGCTGTCGATTACCGATGACCAGCGCCTGCAGATGCTGCTGATCGGCTTTTCGTTCGGCGCCTTCCTCGAAGGCGCGGCGGGCTTCGGCGCGCCGGTGGCGATCACGTCGGCGCTGCTGGTCGGCCTGGGCTTCAATCCGCTGTACGCGGCGGGCCTGTGCCTGATCGCCAATACGGCGCCGGTGGCGTTTGGCGCGATGGGCATTCCCATCATCGTCGCGGGGCAGGTCACCGGCATCGACGCCATGCAGATCGGCGCGATGGCCGGCCGCCAGTTGCCGCTGCTGTCGCTGGCGGTGCCGTTCTGGCTGGTGTTCATGATGGACGGTAAGCGCGGCATCAAGGAAACCTGGCCGGCGGCGCTGGTGGCCGGCGGCAGCTTCGCCGTGACGCAGTACATCACCTCCAACTTCATCGGCCCCGAGCTGCCGGACATTACGTCCGCGCTGGTCAGCCTTGGTTCGCTGACGGCGCTGCTGAAAGTGTGGCAGCCGGCCAGCGCCAAAGCCGGCGCCCGCAGCGCCATTTCGATGGGCGGCGGCACGGCGGCCATGGCCACCTTCGGCGGCGGTTCGTCCACCGGCGCCGCGCCCCGTATCCGCAAGCAGTCGCCTTACAGCACCGCGCAGACGGTGCGTGCGTGGGCGCCGTTCGGCATCCTGACCGCCATCGTCACCGTATGGAGCCTGCCGCAGTTCAAGGCGCTGTTCGCCGGCGGTGGCGCGCTGGCCGGCACCGTGATGAAATTCCACGTGCCTTACCTGGACCAGATGGTCATCAAGATGGCGCCCATCGTGGCTGCGCCCAAAGCCTACGAGGCGGTCTTCAAGCTGGACCTGCTGTCGGCCGTCGGCACCGCGATCCTGTTGTCCACGCTGGTCTCGATGGCGCTGCTGCGTTTCAAGCCCATGGCCGGCCTGCGCGCGCTGGCCGATACGGTGGTCGAACTGCGACGTCCCATCCTGTCCATCGGCCTGGTGCTGGCGTTCGCGTTTGTCGCCAACTACTCCGGCATGTCGTCGACACTGGCGCTGGTACTGGCCGGCACCGGCGCCGCCTTCCCGTTCTTCTCGCCGTTCCTCGGCTGGCTGGGCGTGTTCCTGACCGGATCGGACACTTCATCGAACGCGCTGTTCTGCTCCCTGCAAAACACCACGGCGCACCAGATCAATGTCTCCGACACCTTGCTGGTGGCGGCCAACACCACCGGCGGCGTGACCGGCAAGATGATTTCGCCGCAGTCGATCGCCGTCGCCTGCGCCGCCACGGGATTGGTGGGACGCGAATCCGAGTTGTTCCGCTTTACCCTCAAACATAGCCTGCTGTTTGCCACCATCGTTGGTATCATGACGGTATTGCAGGCGTATGTATTCACGGGGATGGTGCCACACTGACGCCTTCTCCCAGCCCTGCCAAGGGTTTGTGAGAGGCGCATAACCATGCCCAGACGTTTCCCCCCAGTGCACGCGTTGTCCGCTTTCGAAGCGGCGGCGCGTGCCGGTTCATTCGCGGTCGCCGCGCAGCAGCTGTGCATTACGCCGTCGGCGTTGTCGCACCGTATCCGCCTGCTGGAGGAGTTTGTCGGCGACCGTTTGTTCGTGCGCGACGGCCGTTCGCTGACGCTGTCTCCGTTCGGCCGCAGCTACCTGGACGTGGTATGCCAGGCACTGCGCACGCTGACCGATTTCCCCCTTCCGCACCGCAGCGCGCCGGTTCAACCGCGCGTCAAAATCACGGTGCCGCCGACGTTCGCGCGCTACCTGCTGATGCCGCGCCTGGCCGAGTTCACAGAGGCCCATCCCGGGATCGTGGTCGAAGTTTTCCTGTCTGTTCCCCTGTATGACCTGTGCTTGAACGAGACGGACCTTGAAGTGCGCTTCGGCGCCGGCAAATATCCCGACATGGTGACCACGCGGCTGTTCGGCGAACCGGCGTTTGCCGTCGCCAGCCCGGCCTATCTGGAGCGCATCGGCGGCCTCGCCACGCCGGCCGATCTGAAGAAGGCCACCTTGCTGCGCTCGGCGCTGGAGCAGTGGAAGCCGTGGTTCGAGCAGGCCGGCCTGGATTGGCCGGAGCCGGCCGACGCGTTGCGCGTCGACGACCTTGGCCTGTTGCTGGAGGCGGTGCGCCACGGCCACGGAGTGGGATTGACGCGACAGCACTTCGCGCAGGACATGATCGCCAGCGGCGAGGTGGTGCGGCTGTTCGACGTGCGCCTGGCGTCGCCGCCGCACGCCTACTACGTGGTGTACGAGCGCAGCGCCCACATCCGGCCGGAGGTGACGCTGTTCATCGACTGGCTGATGGCCGCCTATCCCGATCACGAACGCGACGCATGAAAATTCTGCGCGCCGGCGGTTAATTCTTTTCACCGCCGGGGCGCGCCGCGGGCCGCTACACTGGACGCCATTTCCATCGCATCCAAGGCCACTCATGAACGCGCCGCTCGCGCCACCGCCGCTGCTGCAAGACCGCAAGCGCGCCATACTTGCCGCGTTGCGCGGCCTGCTTCCGCCGCATTGCCTGCTGTCCGAGCAGGAAGACACCCGGCCCTACGAATGCGACGGCCTGACCGCCTACCGGCAGCTGCCGCTGGCCGTGGCGCTGCCCGAGACGGAGGCCCAGCTGGTCGAACTGCTGAAGGCGTGCGGCGCGCTGCGGGTGCCCATCGTGCCGCGCGAG
>DATMSN010000770.1:0-2109 GCA_035565375.1 Duganella sp.
CTGTTCGGCGCCCCGGTCGCCAACGGCTACGGCGGACGCGACTCCGGCTTCATCGCGCACGAGTGCCCGGAAGGCGGCATGCACATCACCGCCGAGGACGTCATCGTCGAGATCCTCGACCCGCGCGGCCAGCCGGTCCGGTCCGGCGACAGCGGCGCCATCGTCGTCACCCACCTGGCCAGCGGCGAGTTTCCGTTCATCCGCTACGAAACGGGCGACGTCGGCGCGCTCGACCCGCAACCGTGCCGCTGCGGACGCGGCTTGCCGCTGCTCAAGCGGATCGAAGGCAGGACCACCGATTTCGTCGTCGCCCGCGACGGCACCGTCATGCACGGCCTCGCCCTGATCTATATCCTGCGCGACCTGCCGCAGGTGCGCGCCTTCAAGATCATCCAGGAAAGCCTGGAGCGCACGCGGGTGCTGCTGGTGAGCGTGGACGGCCTGCCGCCGTCGCTGCACCTGAGCATCGTCGGCCAGTTCCGCGCGCGGCTCGGATCGTCGGTCGAGATCATGATCGAAGAGGTCGCGGCGATCCCCGCCGAAGCCTCGGGCAAGCATCGCTACGTCGTCAGCAAGGTGCTCGCCAGCTAAGGAAGGCCTTCGGCCGCCACCTGCCGCGCCATCGCGCTTTCCAGCGGATGGTCGAGGTGATAGCGGTCCCTGGCCGCGCGCTGCCCGGCCTGGTGCGCGGCCACCGTCTCCGGCGTCAGCTCGACGCCGAAATCCGCCGGCACGTCGTCCTTGCCGCCGAACATGCGGCTCAACACCATCGCGCCGACGTTGACGCGATGGTGGGATGCCTCCCAGAAATAGACCATGTCGGGCTTGCCGCTGGCCTGCGGAATCGGCTCGGTGGTGATGCTGTTGAAGCCGGAGAAATCAAAGATGCGCGCGTCGCAACCGGCCGCCCGGCGGCGCCGGCCAAGCTCGGCCAGTTGGCGCTGCCAGGCTTCCATCGCCGGCCATTTGCCGCCGTGATACAGCACAGCGGCGGTGGTCGCATGGGTCGGATTGATGTACAGGCGCACTTTGCTGCCGGACTTGCACAGCGCGCCGATGCTGGCATCGAACGCCGCCATCGCCTCTGCGGTGGGCCCGCCGCCACCCAGGTACTCGCGCAGCCGTGGCACGATGCCCTTGGCCGTGCCGCCCATCTCGTCGATGAGGTCGCGCACGCAAACCTGGTCGCGCTGACCGTGGAACGCCAGGCTCGAACGGCAGGTCCGCGCGGCGCTGCCGCGCAGCAGGCGGATCGATGCCATCGTCATGTCGGCCGTCAAGGCGCGCTTCATGTCGATCAAAGCGCGCCGCGCGAGGTAGAAACGGTCGCTGGCGACCAGCGCGCGGTCGAACTCGGTATTGCCGGCCTCCATGGAAAACGATGCCGCGTCGATGCCCCAGATGACCGTGTCGAGGCGGCTGACCGCGTTCGCATGGCGGACCATGGCGATGGCGTCGCCCAGCGAAGCGCCCGACAGGCCGCCGTTGAAGACATCCTTGCCGGGAAACAGCGCGGTGCGCGTCGGCAGACCGAGCTCGGTACGCGAATTGCCGGCGTAGACGATGGCGGGCCGGAACTTGGCCAACGCATAGGTCTTGCCCCAGGCGCCGAGCTTTTCCCGGCTGGGGCGCAACTGCATGACCTTGGGCGTGTCCCATTGATGCGTCACGTACGGATCGACCTGATAATTGACGACGCCAACGGCGCCGACCACCAGCGCGCTGGCCGCACCGAAGACCGTCACGTAGCCGCGCCACGCGGCCGGGGGATGGATGGCCATGATCAGAACTGGAAATAGAGAAATTCGCTGACGCGGTTCATGCTGAACAGGCACCCGAGCAATACCAGTGAGAACGCCAGCCCCCAGACCCGGTTCGGCATCCAGCGCCATTGCAGGCGGCCGGCGCGACCGACGATCTGCTCGACGGCCGGCGCGTAATGGCTGAAGATCTGCTGCGTGTTCGGCGCCAGCAACGCCAGCGCCATGGCCAGCGGCAGCGTCGCCGCGCCGGCGCCGCCGAAGTCGATCCAGCGGATGCCCGAAAAATCGGGCCGCAGGCCCAGCGCCAGCAAGGGTTGCGCGTGGGCCGCCAAGCCGCGCGGCAGCG
>DATMSN010000771.1:0-2925 GCA_035565375.1 Duganella sp.
GTACGAGGCGACCAGCCAGGCGTTCGCGGTGTTCCTGCCGGTCAAATCGGTGGGCGTGATGGGCGATGGCCGCACCTATGAATATGTCGTCGCGCTGCGCGCGGTGCAGACGCAGGACTTCATGACGGCGCACTGGGCGCATCTGCCGCACGCGTTGTTGGGCAAGGTGTCGAACCGCATCATTAACGAGGTGCGTGGCATCAACCGGGTGGTGTATGACATTTCCGGCAAGCCGCCGGCGACCATCGAGTGGGAATGATCTTTAGCCCGGCAGCCGTTGGCAACGCCGGGTAAATGGATGAGACTAAGCCTCTGATTTTCAGGGGCTTTTTTTTATTTTGGCTGGTGAGGTCTGGCGAGCACGAGCAATGGCGAGCGGGTTCTTTTGATGGTGTGCCAATCCGAAGCGCGAACGAGAGTACAAAAAGATCGAACGGAAACTTAAGAAAGAGGGGCGTTACAAGGGCAGGGAGGAGGAGGTAGCTTCGCGTATCGTCAATAAACAGCGCGCCGAGGCGGGCGAGACGAAGAAGGACACGCACAAGCCTGCCCGCCGCTCCGCCTCGCGGCGCAAAAGCAGAGGAGCGCGGACCACTTCCCGGCGCGGGAAATGACCAAAGGGAGGGGGATAGTTATGTCACGGGGCCCCTTTTGAACCGCGTGTCCGCAGGCGTGCTGGATGTTGCCTATTACAAGGCGGGGCCTGCGGACGGCGTTCAGACTATTCTTCTACATGGCTTGCTGTTGAAGATTTCAGCGCAGATTGATCGCGTCAAGGCCGCTGTCAGCGGACTGGATGAAGAGCACGCCACGCTGCGAGATGGCCAGCGCGCCACCTCGCGGGAACGTCCACACTACTTTGCGCGTGGCGATATCTATGGCGAGCGTCGAACTAGACGAACTGATGAACGCCAGATTCTTCGTGACGATGATATGGGCATATCCGTAGCCGATTGGAATGCTCCACAACAGACTGCCGTCGGCCGATGCGCGCGCATCAAGTGTTTGGCCGTTGTTGGCAAGCGCGTAAATGGTCCCGTTGCCATATGCAGCCGCGCCATCGTAGGAGCCACCAACCGACCACGCCAGTTTGCGCATGCCGAGGTCGAATGCCTTCATCGATCCAAGCGCAACAATTGCCTGCCTGGCGTCGGTCAGCAGCACCAGGCGGGCTTCGAAAGACGTACTGTACGGGTAGTCCGGCCCAATGGCATACGCGAGGCTACCGTCCGCAGCGTTGAGCGCACTGAAGACGTTGTCGGGCGTGCTGTAGGTATAGACGTAGGCGCCGTCCGTGGCTGGATTCCGGCCGTCACTGCCCCTCATCGGCGTCTGCCAACTGAATTTGCCCTCTGTGTCGGAGAATTTGGCCAGGCCTCCAAAGTAGCCGTTGATGACAAAGGCGTTGCCGCCGAGGACGGTCGGAGCCTGAGCGCCGGACCACGGCAGTTGCGAGCTGATTGCATCTTGACTGACGAGTTTTCCGGTGGACTGGTCAATCGACCGCAGCCAACCGCCTGCGACGTACACGCGGCCATTCGAGGCCGCGGGCGCCCCGAAGTAACCGTGGACACCGAGATTCGTTTTCCACACGATGCTGCCATCTTCTTCTGACAGCGCCATCAATTCGGAACCGGAATTTTCAGCGGCCCGAACGGCGAATACCTTGCCGTTATCGATGGCGATGGTTCCGTAACTGTAGCTGCCGGCGCTGTCGGGAGCGCGGCGCCAGCGCCGGGTGAAGGCTGCAGGATCGAAGCTTGCCGCGACATAGGCCGTGTGGGCGGCGTTGCCTTGGGCGGTAGACCAGGCCCCCAAGCCGTCGATGGACGTGAGCGGGGGCAGGTTGGCGGGTGACGCCACGTTGACCGTAAGGGGTAAGATCCACGGCGAGCCTGCCACCGGCTTTTGGCAGGTGCGCACATCGTCTAAGCACATGCGCAGCTCGAGGTTGCTGCTGTGCTTGCCCAAAGAGCTATTCTGGCCGAGGGCCGTCTGCAGCGCAAATTCGACGCGTCCGCCACGAATAAGGTTGGGATACTGGTCTGCAGGCGTGATCGTCAGGCTGGCCGGATCGAAAATGCCGATGCGTGCGTTGCTGGAGAGCAGTTCATCGTTTAATTCAGCGACGATATCGAACTTGAGCTCCTCGCCCGGATAGGTGGTCAGGTTGATTTCACGGACGGGAAGCGTTAGCCGCGCTGCGGCTTGGACTTTAGGCTTTACTTGCACCGTCAGCGGCACACGCCATGGGGAACCAGGGAACGGTTTGGCGCAAGTCAACGGCGAGTCTTCGCACACGCGCACTTCCAGCGACGTGTTATGCGCACCCGGCGCCAGTGTGGCAGCAGTGTGCATCGTCAACGCGTATGCCGTCTGGGACTCCGCTTGAATGCTCACCTGGGTGGTAATCACGCCGGTGGCGTCAATCACCCCGACATTGAAATTCTGGGTGAACATCCTGCTTGCCGTCCCCTTGACAGAAAAGGTCGCGCTTTCTCCCTCGTACTGGCTGACAATCGGGGCGGCGGGGTTGAAGGTCAGCCAGCCACCGTCGGCTGAGTTGACAGGCGGCGAAGTCGCGCCGGGGCCGGCGCTGCTGCCGCTCCCCCCTCCACCGCACGCCGTTAAAACGCCTGCCAGCAGCAAGGCCGACCAAACCACACCAGATTTCATTTGCATCCCGTAAGAAATTATCAATGGCACATTATATAGTTTGCATTTAATATTTCCTAGCGGTAGCAAAAATTAGCCCTAGAACTTGTGGGCTAGGTTGACGTCAGCCTGCGGCGTGCATGCGGGAGGCGACGGATTTTAATAATCCCACCGTCGAATTGCTAATGAAGCGCTATAAATTGATGGTATTTTTGATGGCATCGTTCGCGTACAGTATAAATTTTCAATATATTCAATGGCTTATAACGC
>DATMSN010000772.1:0-2824 GCA_035565375.1 Duganella sp.
GGCGGCAACGACGGCGCCCGCAACCGCGTCGAGGCGAGCGCGCGCAAGCACGACTGAGCGGCGGCGGACGGCCGGCGACGCATCACGGCGGCGCCGGCATGACAAGCCGATGACCAATAGGTTACAAGCAGGTTACAAGCCGGTGACACCCGGTAAAGATATGTCAAAGAGCGCCGGTTATTAAGGCCCGCTTAAGCCCGAAGGCGCAAAAATCACCGTCCTGCTTGCTCTGATTCCTCCCTTTCGGCCTTATACTCTGCTCTCACTTTAATTTGGTAGTAAATTATGAAAAAAGCAACACCTCAACGTCGCGCCGCGCGCGGTTTCACGCTGATCGAAATCATGGTGGTGGTGGTCATCATGGGTGTGCTGGCGGCGCTGGTCGTGCCCAAGCTGCTGAGCCGCACCGGTGAATCGAAAGTGGCGGCCGCCAAGGTCGACATCGCCACCGTCATGCAGGCGCTCAAGCTCTACAAGCTGGACAACCAGCGCTACCCGACCACCGAACAGGGCCTGCAGGCGCTGCTGACCAAGCCGACCAGCGGCCCCGCCGCCAACGGCTGGAAGACCGGCGGCTATCTGGAAAAGATGCCGAAGGACCCGTGGGGCGCGCCGTACCAGTACCTGTCGCCGGGCATCAAAGGCGAGATCGACGTGTACTCGCTGGGCGCCGACGGCGCCCCCGGCGGCACCGGCGACGACGCCGACATCGGCTCCTGGGACAACTGACCGCACGGAGGTCGCCGAACATGCGCGCCGCGCGCCGGCCGGGCCAAGGCTTCACGCTGATTGAATTGCTGGTGGTGATGGTCATCCTGGGCATCACGCTGGGGATGGTCTCGCTCAGCGCGATGCCGGGCCAGAAGCAATCGATGCTGCAGGACGCCCAACGCATCGCGCTGCTGCTGCAGCTGGCGCGCGACGAGGCCATCGTGCGCAACCGCCAGATCGCCTTCGAGGCCGGTTCGGAAGGCTACCGCTTCCTGATCCGCAACGACAAGCAATGGGATCTGGCGGTGCAGGACGACCTGCTGCGCGAGCGCGAGTTCAAGCACGGCCCGGTGACCTTGATGCTCGATCCGCCGCCCAATGTCCAGAACGAGAACCTGCGCATCATCTTCGGCCGCGAACCGGTCGACAAGCCGTTCGTGCTGACCATGACCGGCGGCGGCAGCAGCGTGGCCATCCGCGCCGACGGCATCGGCCATTTCACGGTGGATTGATGAACACTGCCATGCGTCAACCCTCTCGCAAAACCCAAGGCTTCACCTTGCTCGAAGTGCTGGTGGCGCTGGTCATCGTCGGCACCGCGCTGGGCGCCTCGCTGCGCGCGGTCGGCAGCCTGACCCAGAACAGCAACGGCTTGCGCGGCGCCATGATGGCAACCTGGTCGGCGGAGAACCGGCTGGTGCAACTGCGCTTGTCCAAGACCTTCCCGGCGGTCGGCAAGCAAACCTACGAATGCCCGCAGGGCGACATGAAACTGATGTGCCAGGAAGAAGTCATCGCCAGCCCGAATCCGCGCTTCCGCCGCGTCGAGGTCAGCGTCTACGACCAGGCGCAGCCGGAACGCCGCATCATCAAGCTGGTCCAACTGGTGTTGAATTCATGACGCGCATGCGGGCCGGGCGCCGCCGTGGCGGCTTTACGCTGATCGAACTGCTGGTGGCCATTTCCATCCTGGCCATCGTCGCCGTGCTGGGCTGGCGCGGCCTGGACGGCATCATCCGTTCGCGCGCCTCCCTGACAGAGAAGATGGAACAGACGCGCGGCCTGCAACTGGCGTTCGCGCAGTTGCAGAGCGATTGCGCCAACCTGGCCCCGTCCACGCTGCTCAACAACCGCGCCTACATGCTGGCCGATAACGACCGCCTGACCATCGTGCGCGTGGTGATGGCGGAAAACGAGCCGACCCGGCTGCAGGTGGTGTCCTACCGCGTGCGCGACGGCGTGCTGACGCGGCGCGAATCGAACGCCACGCGCGATCTGCTGCAGCTCGATACGCTGTGGCAGGCCGCGCTCAACGATACCGACACGGCCGCCAGCGTGGCGCTGCAATCGAACGTGCTGGCGATGAACGCGCGTTACTGGATCAATACCGAATGGCGTCCGGCGGCCGGCTTGACGACCGGCGGCGCGACCAACGCGCCGGCGCCAACCGGGCTCGAAGTGTCGCTGGCCTTGCAGGGGCAGGAAGTGCCGATGGTCAAATCTTTCCTGCTGGGGGCGCTGTGACGCGGCCGCGTCGGCAACTGGATCGGCAGCCTCGGCGCCGGCGCCAGCGCGGCGTGGCGGTCATCACGGCGCTGCTGCTGACCACGTTGGCGGTGACCATCGTCACCAGCCTGTTCTGGCAGCAGCAGGTGCAGGTGCGCTCGATGGAAAACCAGCGGCTGCAACTGCAAACGCGCTGGATCGTGCGCGGCGCGCTCGATTTGAGCCGCCTGATCCTGTTCCAGGATTTCCTCGATTCGTCGAGCTTCACGCGCCTGAACGGCATCTGGGCGACGCCGCTGGAAGAAACGCGGCTTGACGATTACGTCGAACGCGAGCGCCAGGAGGGCGAGGATTTCAACGCCACCTTGTCGGGCAAGATTGTCGATGCGCAGTCGCGTTACAATCTCGCCAACCTTGCCGCGGGGCGGGTTCCCGACAAGGCGCAGATCGGCGTGTTGCAGCGCCTCTTGACAAATCTGCAATTAGATACGAATCTGGCGCAGCAGGTGGCGATGCAGGTGGCCATGACGCAACCGGTCCAGCCGCCGGCGACCAGCACTTCCGGCACGGGCGGCACCAGCGGCACCGGAACGGGCGGCACCGCCGG
>DATMSN010000773.1:0-3833 GCA_035565375.1 Duganella sp.
GTGGCGGCCCAGCGGAACCAGCGATACACGCCGGGCCGAGCGAACGCGCCGCTCCAGAATCGCCACACCAGCCGCTCGCTGCGGCTGAAACTGGCGCCCTGCCCGCGCAGCGCATTGTCGACTTGCTGCGCCGGGTCGCGATTGGCCTCGGTGCGCAGGCGCACCAGCAAGGCCGGTATCGGTATGCGCACCGGGCACACTTCGCCGCACGCGCCGCACAGGCTGGAGGCGGTCGCCAGGTCGGCGGTCGCTTCGAGCCCCAGCAGGTGCGGCGAAATGATCTTGCCGATCGGGCCGGGATACGTGGTGCCGTAGGCGTGGCCGCCCACCCGCGCATAGACCGGGCAGTGGTTGATGCACGCGCCGCAGCGTATGCACTGCAGCGTGGCGCGCAACTGCTCGTCGGCGTAGGCTTGTGTGCGGCCGTTATCGAGCAGTACCACATGCAGTTCGCGCGGCCCGTCCATTTCGCCTTCGCGGCGCGGTCCGGTGATCAGGTTGAAGTAGGTGGTGATCGCCTGCCCGGTCGCCGAGCGTGTCAGCAGGCTTGCCAGCGGTACGATGTGCTCCAGCTTTGCCACGACTTTTTCGATCCCCATCAGGGCGATGTGCACGTCGGGCACGCTGGTCGACAGGCGCCCGTTGCCTTCGTTTTCGACCAGCCACAGGGTGCCGGTATCGGCCGCGGCGAAATTCACGCCGGACAGGCCGATGTCGGCGTCGGCAAAGGCTTGGCGCAGCGCGCGCCGGCCGACCTGGATCAGTGTGTCGACGTCTTCGCTGTAGGGCGTGCCGGGGATGTGGCGCTCGAACAGCGCGCCAATGTCGGCGCGCGTCTTGTGCACCGCCGGCATGACGATGTGAGACGGCTTTTCACCGGCCAGCTGCACGATGTATTCGCCCATGTCGGATTCGATGCAGTCGATGCCGTGCCGCGCCATGTGGTGGTTCAGTTCCACCTCTTCGCTGGCCATCGACTTGCCCTTGATGACGCTGCGCGCGCCGCGCCGCTGGGCGATTTCAAGGATGATGGCGTTGGCTTCGTCGGCGGTCGCCGCCCAGTGCACCTGGGCGCCGGCCGCTTGCAGCTGCGCCTCGAACCGCACCAGCAGTTCCGGCAGATGGGCCAGCGCGTGCTGGCGTACCGCTTCGCCCAGGTCGCGCAGCTGTTCCAGTTCCTCGCCGTCGGGGAATTGCGCGCGGCGTTTATCCTGCAGGAAGTCCATCGCGCCGCGCATGCTGCCGCGCAGTTTGGTGTCTTGCAGCGCGTCGCTGACGCGGGCGCGGAAATCGCCCGGCGGCACGAAGTGCAAAGGGGCGTTCATGCTGTCGCTCCCGCGTCGTCGATGATGAATACCCACAGCGCACGCGGGCCATGCGCGCCGTAGGCCAGCGTTTGCTGAATGTCCGAAGTCTTCGATGGGCCGGATACCAGCACCAGGTTGGTCGGCATGGCGGCGCCCCAGGCCTCGGCGTGCGTCGCCGCATGCAGGTCCGCATGCAGCGTGTTCGCATAGACCAGCGCCACGTGCAGCGGCGGCACCAGCGACACGGTGCGCGGCGATCCCGCGTCGGGCGCCAGCACCAGCGTGCCGGTGGCGGCGATGCCCGAGCGGGCCACGGTGAAGCCGGCGTCCACGTCGGCAAACAGCTGGTTCTTCCACTCCTCCAGCGGACGGTCGAACGACACCGTTCGCACTTCGGCCGGCAGGGCCGCGGCCAGCGCGGCACCTTCGGCACGGGCGGTGTCGAGCAACAGGCTGCCTACGCCGGCGGCGGCGAGCTTTTGCGCGAGCAGCGCCGGCCAGTTGTGCGCATCGACGCGCCATACGTCCGTGCGCACCGACGTCATCACACGTTCCAGCGTGTCGGCAAGTACGGTGGTTGAAGCCTCGCGCAATGGGCCGCGCGCGTGGTGGGCGTTGATGCGCTCTTCCAGTTCGCGTATGGGCATGCCGGGTGCCGCCGCCGCGGCGCGCAGCTTGCCCAGTATGAGTTCGCGCGCGTTCATGCCTCCGCTCCCACACGGCGCCACAGGAAGCTGGCCATGTGCTCCACCCGCAGCGGTGCCCCCCGGCGCTTGGCGGCGTGGCCGATGTTAAGCAGGCAGCCGCAATCGGCGGAGACCAGCCGCTCGCAACCCGTGGCGCAGGCGGCGTCGATTTTGTCGCTGACCATGGCGCCTGAAATGTCGTCATGCTTGAGGCAGAAGGTGCCGCCAAATCCGCAGCACTCCGACTCGCGGGCGTGTTCCACGCGCGTTACGCCGGGCAGCGCGTCGAGCAAGGCGACGCCATGGGCGCGCGTGCCCATCTCGCGCCGCGCGCCGCAGGAGGTATGCAACACCACCTGTTCGTCCGGCTGCGCCGGCGTCTGGTCAAAATTCACGTGCAGTACGTGCAGCAGGAATTCACTCAGCTCGTAGACGCGCTCCGCCAACTCGCGCGCCTGGGCGGCGGCGCACGGATCGTCGTCGAACAGCGTCGGCCAATGGTGGCGCATCATGCCGGCGCAGGAACCGGAGGGCACGATGACCGGCCAGGGTTGGGTGAACAGGTCAAGTTGTGCGCGCGCCACAGCGCGGGCCTGTTCGGGATTGCCGCTGCTGTAGGCGGGCTGGCCGCAGCAGCTCTGGCCGCGAGGGAAATGCACCGTCAGACCTTCGCGCTCCAGCAGGCGCACGGCATCGAGCCCGGCTTCCGGCATGAACAAGTCGATCACGCAGGTGCCGAACAGGTAGACGTGTGGGTGGGCCTTGTCCGGGCCGGGCGGATAGTGTCTCGCTAGCATGTGAGGTCTCCTCTGTTTTGCGTATTCGTCGGACAGGCACCATAATTCCCTTGCATCGAAGCCGCCGCAAATTGGTTGGACCAGCGGATACAACAGGAGTGCAACAAAATGAAAACAAGCGGACTGGTCGAGGGAGTGTTGCGCAAGCTGGAGACGGCGCTGCTGGACGGCACTTATCAGGCCAACGCGCGCCTGCCTTCCGAGCGCGCGTTGGCAGCGGAATATGAGGTGTCGCGCAATACCATACGCGAGGCGCTGCAGCGGCTGGTGGCGCGGGGATTATTGCGCAGCCGGCGCGGGGCCGGCGTATTCGTCAGCGACCAGCTGCGCACCAGCACGGCGTCGCCCTGGGGGCAGCTGGTGACGGACCATCCGGCCGTGCTGGCCGATGTTCTGGAGTTCCGGCGTGTGCTGGAAGGCGCGACGGCCTACTACGCGGCGCTACGCGGCAATGAGGACGAACACGGGAAGATCCGCAACTTGCTGGGCAGCCTGGAACAGGCCCGCGTCGACGACAACCAGGCTGTCGAAGCGTCGATCGACGCCCGCCTGCACGAGGCGATAGCGCTGGCTTCGCATAACAGCATGTTTTTGCATCTACACGCCAGCGTGCTTGGCATCCTGCGCGAGCATATTACGTTGAACGGTTCCAGCTTGCGGGCGCTCGACGCCGAGGTCTCAGCCCAACTTCTGCAGCAGCACCGCGCCATCTGCCTGGCGATTTGCGCGCGCCGGGCGGAAGCGGCACGCACTGCCATGCAGTCGCATATTGATTACGTGGCCAGCAGGATGGAGGCGGCGTGATTGGTCCAACCAATCCATTGTGCTCCGCCATGGGGACGTACCCCACTGGGTACGTCCCCGGTTGGGGGTGCGGGGTAAAACGCAAAAAACCCCCATCCGCACTGAACGCGATCTTGAGCGCGTTCAGGCTGATGGGGGTTTTTCTATATAACTAGCCTGACGATAACCTACTTTCACACTGGTTGCAGCACTATCATCGGCGCAGAGTTGTTTCACGGTCCTGTTCGGGATGGGAAGGG
>DATMSN010000774.1:0-2387 GCA_035565375.1 Duganella sp.
GCGACGCGGATCGCGCGGCGGGGGCGGGTGCTGGGTGGCCGCGCCGCCGCCGAGCGTGTTGCGCAGTTTTTCCAGCAGGCTGGGGTCCGGCAGCGCGGTGTTGACGTCCTCGTTGAGCGCGGTCGAATTTTCCGGCATGCCGAACATCGCGGCGATGGTCTTGGCCTGGGCCGTGGTCAGTATCAGCAATTCGATGCGGCGGTTGACGCCGGCGTCGGCGCGCTTGATGTCGAGCGGCGCGCGGTCGGCCATGCCGACCACCTGCAGCACCGATTCCGGGTTCATGGTGCCGGCCAACAACTGGGCGCGGGCCGACATGGCGCGGTTCGACGACAAGGTCCAGTTCGAGAACGCGGCGTAGCTGGTGTCGGCGTACTGCAGCGAATCGGTGTGGCCGACGATCAGCATCTGGTTCTCCATCTGCCTGAACAGCGGCCCCATCTTGCGCAGCAGCGAGCGGAACTTGTCGGTCGGCACGGCGCTGCCGCGCACGAACATGCCCTGGCGGTCGGTGTCGTGCAGCATCACGCGCAGGCCGTACGGCGTGATGATGGCCTCCAGGTTGGAGGTCAGGCCGAAGTCCGAGCTCATCTTGGTCAACGCCTTCGACAGCGCGGCCAGGTCGTTGGGCGACTCGTACTTGACCTTGGCGCTGGTGACGACCGGCTCCGGATCGCCCTCGGCCTTTTTCTTTTCGCCCGGCTCGTCGGAGGTGCCGAAGTGCGGCATCGGGTAGCGGTCGATCAGGCTGCCGCGCGGGCCGCCGACCTGCTGCGGCATGACGCCCTTGCCCTGGTCGGTCTTGGCGCCGTCGGCCTCGGTGAGGATTTGCTCGAGCGACTCGGTGTTGCGGGCGGCCATCAGCCACAGCACCAGGAACAGGCACATCAACGCCAGGCAGAAGTCGGCGAAGGCTACCTTCCAGGCGCCGCCGTGGTCGTCGTGCTTGTGCTTGCCGCCACCGCGCTTGACGATGGTCTGGTCATGCCCCTTGTCATGCGGCTTTAGCACCACGGCCTCCACGACGCGAGCTGTCATCGGCTGGGGCGTTGTCGCGGCCTTCCAGGTCGTTGATCCAGCGTTCCAGCTGGGCGAAACTAGGCTTGATGTTGAGCGCCACCAGGCGGCGGCCGGCGTCGATCGCCAGCAGCGGCGGCTTGCCGGCCACGTGCGTGACCAGCACCACCTTGACGGTTTCCTTGTTCGAGCCTTCCGAGTTGACCAGCTGCTTCATCATGTTGCACAGCGGGTCGATGATGCCGTAGCAGAAGAAGATGCCGATGAAGGTGCCGACCATGGCCGCGCCGACGTGCTCGGCGATCTCGCCCGAGGTCGCGCCCTCGTTGACGGTGTTCATCGTGATGACGATGCCCAGCACGGCGGCCAGGATGCCGAAGCCCGGCATCGCCTCGCCGATCTTGCCGAGCGACTTGGCCGGCTGCTCGAGCTCGGAGTGGATGGCTTCCAGTTCCTGCTCCAGCACGCCTTCGAGCTCGTGCGCGTTGATCTTGCCCATGGCCATCAGGCGGAAGTTGTCGACGATGAAGGCCAGCAGCTTGGGCTCCTCCAGCACGCGCGGGTAGCGCTGGAACAGCGGGCTGTCCTTGGGCGCCTCGACGTGGGCGTCGAGCGCCTTGAGGCCGCCGGCGGCCAGTTGCAGCAGCTCGTACATCAGCAGCAGCAGCTGGCGCTGGAACTCGGAGTCGTACTTCTTCTTGGTGATGATTTTTTTGATCTGGGTCATCATCTCCACCAGCACGTGGGTCGGGTTGCCGATCACCAGCGCGCCGAGGCCGGCGCCGGCGATGACGATCAATTCGATCGGCTGCCAGATTTGATGGAACGAGCCGCCCATCATGAAGAAGCCGCCGAAGACGCTGCCTAAAACGATGAGGATGCCGACTATTTGCTGCATGATGATTCGCCTTTCCGCGTCATTGACTAATGCCTGCCGCAAGCCTGAAGATTCAGGCCTGCAGCACGGCTTTCATTTTGCCCAGCGCCGCCTTGTTGAGCTGACAGACGCGGGCGTCGGTCAGGTCCAGCACGGCGGCGATTTCTTTGTAGCTGAGCTCGAATTCGTAATACATTTGCACCACCCGCTGCTCGCGCTCGTCGAGCCCGCGCAGCGCCTGTTCCAGGCTGCGGCGCACCATCAGCTGGTCCTCCGGGCTGGGCGCGCTGTCGTTGCTGACGGTGTCCTGCAGGATCTCGTCGAAACTGGCGATCAGCTCGGCGTTCTCGTCGAGCTGGTAAGCCTGGTAGGCCTCCGGCGTCAGCGCCAGGCCGGTCATGATCTCCTGCTCGCTCGGTTCGCGCCCCAGCTTGCGGGTCAGCGCGCGCACCGCGTCGCGCAGCTTGTGGCTTTGCTGGCGCACCGCGCGCGG
>DATMSN010000775.1:0-4463 GCA_035565375.1 Duganella sp.
AGCACCCGCTCGATCGCGCCCATCGCGCGCGGACGGTCGCGCAGCAGCCGGTAATGCAGCCACAACGAGCAGCCATGGTCGGCGATCAGCAGCCCCGGATCGACTTTATGCAAGCCATGCTCGTCGACCATCTGCCGCAGCCAGGTGGCGCAGATGGCGCGCGCGCGGGGCGCGTCGTCCTCCTGCCCCGGCAGACAGCCAGAGCCATGATTGCCGACCAGATAGGCGGGACGCACGGGCAGCCGCGCCTCGACATCGTCCAGGCTGCGGCCGGTGATGACGGCCACCGGCAGCAACGCGCACAGGTCGCGGAAGCAGCGTTCCAGCGCCGGCTGCATGCGCGCCTGGCTGGGCAGCACGACGGGCGGCGCCAACGTGCCATCGAAGGTGAAAGCCAATACCGGCTCGGTCGCGACCAGCTCCGCGAGCGCGCGTTTGCCGGCGAGTGAAAGCAAATGAATCATGCCCCTCCTTGTTGCGCGGCGCCGGTCCCGGCGAAATCGGGCGGCTGGCCGCAGGTCAGAGGGGTTCGAACTGAACCGTATCGCGGCGGGCGCGGTGGCGCCGCCACGGAGCTCGGGCCGATTTCGCCCGTTCAAACCCAGTTAAAGAAAATTATCCTACTGCCCGGAATGGAGCGTGTCAAACGCGTTTCTGTTGAACACGTGACGCATAAATGACGCGACGCAACTATTAGCGTTGTCCGCCGCGCTTTTTGTGCCTTAGGGCATGTATGATGGACGATCGCTCTGTATAACTTTCGAGGTGTATTCATGTCAAATAAATACCGTCTGGTCACCCGCAGCGATTTCGACGGCCTGGTCTGCGCCGTGCTGCTGAAACACCTGGACATGATCGATGAAATCCTGTTTGTTCATCCGAAGGACATGCAGGACGGTAAGATCGCGATCAGCGATAAAGATATCACCACCAATCTGCCGTACGTGCCCGGCGTGCATATCGCCTTCGACCACCATTTGTCCGAAACCATCCGCAATACCGGCGAGCGCGCCAATCATGTGATCCACCCGGAGGCGCCCTCGGCCGCGCGCGTCGTCTACGATTACTACGGCGCCGACAAGGCGTTTCCGGCGTCGTGGGGCGACATGATGGCGGCGGTCGACAAGGGCGACGCCGCGCGCTTCAACGAGCAGGAAGTGTTGAATCCGGAAGGCTGGGATTTGCTGAACTTCCTGATGGACGCGCGCACCGGCCTGGGCCGCTTCCGCGAGTTCCGCATCTCCAACTACAACCTGATGATGGACTTGATCGACGCCTGCAAGAACCACACGATCGAGCAGATCATGGCCTTGCCGGACGTGAAGGAACGCAAGGAGTTGTATTTCGAGCACGCGCAGAAATGCAAGGACCAGATCCGCCGTTGCGCCAAGGTGCATAAGAACCTGGTGGTGCTGGATCTGCGCAACGAGGAGGTCATCTTCGCCGGCAACCGCTTCATCATCTACGCGATGTTCCCGCAGACCAATATCTCGATCCACGTGTTGTGGGGGCTGAAGAACCAGAATACCGTGTTTGCCACCGGTAAATCGATCCTGAACCGCACGTCCAGGACGAACATCGGCGCGTTGATGCTGGAATACGGCGGCGGCGGGCATGAGAACGCCGGCACTTGCCAGGTCGACAACGAGCGCGCCGAGGAGGTGCTGGGCGCGCTGATCCACCGGATCAATGCCGAAGGGTGATCGATAAAAAACGGCGCACCAGGCGCCGTTTTTCATTTCCGGGGTGCCGCGCCGGTCAGAACTCTTTTTCCGGCAGCGCGATCTGGTTGTCGATGCTGAACTGGTAGTCCTTGAACACGTGCTCGGCCGACAGCAGCTGGTAGTCGCCGTCCGGCTTGCGGTGCGTGGTGTCCTTCAGGCGGTAGGTGTAGTGCCCGCAGGTCCAGCAGTTGAAGTTGCGCATGTGCGTGCACAGGCAGGTCTTGTCCATCACGACGATGTTCTTTTCGTTCGGATGGGCCGCCACCTCGCGGTTGTAGGAGTTGATGTAGGCGCAGTTGCCGGTGGCGTCCAACAGGTAGCCGTAGGATTCGCAGCCCGGGCGGATGCCGGCGCCGATCGCCGGCGTGTTCTTGAGCATGCGCATCGGATAGCCGGTCGGCGAGATGCCGTTGACGATGATGTCGTCCTCGGTGGCCTTGACGTATTCCTGCTTGACCTTGGCCGGCAGGCCGCATTCGTTGGTGATGGTGAAGCGGGTCGCCACCTGCACGCCCGCCGCGCCCGCCTCGAGGAAGCGGACGGCGTCGCTGCCGGTGAAGATGCCGCCGGCGGCGATCAGCGGAATGTCGAGGTTCTCGGCCTTCAGGTAGGCCAGCAACTCCAAGGTGATGGTCATCAGGTCGTATTCGGCCCAGTCCATGCCGAAGCCCAGGTGGCCGCCGGCCAGCGGACCCTCGACGATGATGAAGTCCGGCAGGCGGTCCAGCTTGGCGTTCTTGCGCAGGAAGATCTGCAGCGCGCGCACCGACGAGACGATGATGCCCAGCTTGGCCTCGCGGAAGCGCGGGTGGTCGGCCATCAGCGCGAACGAGCCGAAGTGCAGGCCGGCCGACAGGGTGATGCCGTCGATGCCGGCGTCGAGCGCCGCGTTCAGGCGCGTGCGCAGGGTCTCGCGCGGGCCGTTCATGGTCAGCTTTTCCATGCAGTTGACGAAGATCAGGCCGTCGCCTTTTTTGGCCGCCATGGTGGCGCCGATGTGGCGGCGCTGGGCGTCGGCCAGGCGCTCGAGGTCGAACTGCACGACCGACTTGTCCGAATTGTTGATGTTGAACTTGTAGAGCTTGGTTTTATCCTTGACGAAGCTGGTGTCGAACTTGCGGTCCGACACGTCCTCGACCATCGCGTCGGAGATGTGGCCGATGCCGCCCAGGCGGGCCGCCTCCAGTGCCAGTTCCGAGGTCGAAATGTCCACACCCATTCCGCCGACCATGATGGGCACGTACTCGTTTTTGCCAAATCGCAGGCGGAAATCATCAACACGTTTCATTGCTATCCTTAGACTACCGAGGTTGTTTGCCGGGCGTGGCGCCCGGCGCTATGCGGTGATATGCGGGTCGCGCGGTAGCAGATTCGATGGAGCGCAAATCTTTCAGACTTATTTTACTCCAAGTGTGCTACCGCCTTGTGACGGCGCGGCAACGCCGCGCGGGCGGGATCAGTCGCGGAAGTTGTTGAACTCGAGCGGCATGTCGGGCACGTCCTTGCGCAGCATGGCCATGGCCGCCTGCAGGTCGTCGCGCTTGGCGCCGGTCACGCGCACCGCCTCGCCCTGGATGCTGGCCTGCACCTTCATCTTGCTGTCCTTGATGACGCGCACGATCTTCTTGGCGGCGTCGGCCTCGATGCCGTTCTTGATCTTGATGACCTGCTTGACCTTGTCGCCGCCGACCTTTTTGATGTCGCCGTCCTCGAGGAAGCGCACGTCGACCTTGCGCTTGGACAGTTTGTTGGTGAGCACGTCGCGCACCTGCTGCAGCTGGAACTCGGAATCGGCGACAACGGTCAGTTCGTTTTCCTTGTGCTCGACGGACGCGCCGGTCCCCTTGAAGTCGAAACGGGTGGCGATTTCCTTTTGAGATTGCTCGACGGCATTCTTCACTTCGATCATATCGGCTTCGGACACTACATCAAACGACGGCATGGCTATTTCCTTTTCGTGTGGCATGGGGCGTACCGCTCCCCATCAAAGTCTGACATTTTAACGGACAACGGGGCGCCCACCCCCATATGGGCGCTGGTTTTTTGCTTGTTTCGCTCTATAATCGACTAAATTAATCGGTTTTTCCTCCATGCATCCACAGTCCCTCATCCAGCACCAGTTCCCACTGCAGTCCCTCAACACCTTCGGCATCGCCGCGACCGCGCAAGCCTATCTGCGCGTGACCAAAACAGAGCAGTTGCTCGGTGTGCTGGCCGATCCCGCGTGGGCCGGTTTGCCGCGGCTGGTGTTGGGCGGCGGCAGCAATCTGCTGCTGACCGGGGATTTTCCCGGACTGGTGCTGCACATCGCGCTCGCGGGCCGGCAGGTCGTCGGCGGCGACGGGCGCAGCCACTTTGTGCGCGCGGCGGCCGGCGAGAACTGGCACGGGTTCGTGCAGTGGACCCTGGAGCAGGGCATGGGCGGGCTGGAAAACCTGGCGCTGATACCGGGCACCGTCGGCGCGGCGCCGATCCAGAACATCGGCGCCTATGGCCTGGAGACCAAGGACGTGTTCCACAGCGTGACGGTGTTCGACCCGCGCAGCGCGGCGGTCTACGCGATGGATGCCGGCGCCTGCCGCTTCGGTTATCGCGACAGCGTCTTCAAGCGCGAGGCCGGGCGCCATTTGATCATCCTCGACGTGACGTTCGCGCTGCCCAGGCAGTGGCGGCCGAACCTGCGCTACGCCGAACTGGCGCAGGCGGTGGCCGAGCAGGGCTTCGCCGCGCCGAGCGCGC
>DATMSN010000776.1:0-3528 GCA_035565375.1 Duganella sp.
GCTGGCCAGCGCGCCGGCGGCATCGGTCAGCAGGCGCCAGCGCGCCGCGCTGCTCTCGATTTGACGATAGCGGTTGCGGGTGGCCCGCGCGCTGTCGCCGGCGGGAGTCAGGTGGGTGATGTTGGTCATTTTGGGCGCGGCATAGGCAAATAAATGGCGATTATATGCCACACGGCATACGCCAATACCCCCGGCCAGCAGATTTTTGAAGCGCCCGCCGCGCCGATACTGGCTTCATTGGCGAGCAAGATAGCCCGCCAAACTTCCTCAACAACGAATGGAGCATATGATGAAAAAGATTCTGATTTCCCTGGCACTGGCGGCTGCTACCACCATGGCTTACGCCGATGGCGCGCCGAAGGTCTATCATGGCGTGGCGGCGGTGCCGACCAACGCGCAGGAAGCGGAGATCGCCGGCCTGTTCGTCAAGTGGAACGCCGCGCTGGCGACCGGCGACTCGGCCAAGGTCACCAGCCTGTACGCCCCGAACGCGGTGCTGGAACCGACCGTGTCGAACGAAGTGCGCTCCAACCCGGCCGCGATCAAGGACTATTTCGATAAGTTCCTGAAGCTCAAGCCGCAGGGCACGATCAACTATCGTTACATCCACATGCTCGGCGCCGATTCAGCGCTCGACACCGGCGTCTACACTTTCCGCGTGACGCAGAACGGCAAGCCGCAGGATGTGCAGGCGCGCTACACCTATGTGTATCAGAAGGTCGGCGGCGAGTGGAAGATACTCAACCACCATTCGTCGGCGATGCCGGAAATCGCCGCCAAGTAAGCCTGTCGGCGGCTGCGAAGAAAAGCCGCGTTGACAAAGCAAAGCCCCGAACAAGCAGCAAACTTGTCGGGGCTTTTGGTCAATTAGCGGAGAAAGCACTTGACTGGGGTGGATCATAATGAAGAAAACTTAAGATTAACTTAGTTTCATGACGAAAGCCCGGGCTTTGGCGCCGTCGCCGGATGGTGTAGCATGTCGGACGGCGATTTGGCGGGGTGCAGTGGCCCCCTCCCGCCGGTATTTCGAGGATAGATATGCAAATCAAAATTAATGAAGTGCTGCGCGCTTACATCGAACCGCTCACCGAGAGCGAGTATCAGGCGTTGGAACGCAGCATCCTGGTCGAAGGCTGCCGCGACGCGCTGGTGCTGTGGGAGGATGTCCTGGTCGACGGTCATAACCGTTATCAAATATGCCAGCAGCACGGCATTCCGTTCAAGGTCACGGAGAACACCAGCTTCCGTAACCTGGACGACGTCAAGCTGTGGATGATCGATAACAATCTGGGCCGCCGCAGCATCTCCGACTACCAGCGCGGCGTTCTGGCGCTGCGCAAGAAGGAGATCGTCGCCGCGCGCGTGGCCGATCTGATGGCCGAAGCGGCGGCCGAGGACGCGCTGATCGCGCCGCCGGAAGGCGATGCGGCCAAGCCCAAGCCCGCCGCCATGCCGCTGGCGTCGCGCGAGGACATCGCCCGCGCCGCCCGTTTGAGCAGCGCCACCATCAGCCAGATCGAAAAGATCCAGAAGACGGCGACGCCGGAGCTGGTCGAGGCGGTCCGCTCGGGCACGATCTCGATCAACGCCGCCGCCACCGTGGCCTCGCTGCCCGAAGCCGACCAGGTGGCGGCGGTCGCCGGCGGCAAGAAGGAGTTGCAGAAGGCGGCCAAGGAAGTGCGCGAGCTGCGCGCCGCCTCGCGTCCGGCCAAGGAGCCCAAGGAAGCGAAGGAAGGTGGCGACTACGGCCGTCCGCTGACGGAGGTGGAGGAGCTGCGCGCCGAGAACGCGTCGCTCAAGGAGAAGAACGCGGCGCTGCGGGCGGAGATCACGGCGCTGCAATTGCGTATCTCGGAGTTGGTCGACGCCAGTTGATGTTGTTTTCACCTTTCCACCGCCCGGAGTCCCGTTGATGCCAAGTATGCGTTCCCTGTTGCCGTTGATGTGCTTTGTTTCGATGGCGGCGGCGGCGCCGGCGCCGGTCTCCAAGGCCCCGGCGGCGGAGGCCCAGCGCTGGAAGGCGTCGGCGCGGCGGGTCACCATCCTGCGCGACAAATGGGGCATCCCCCATGTCTACGGCAGGACCGACGCCGACGCGGTGTTCGGCTTGATGTACGCGCAGGCGGAGGACGATTTCCGTCGCGTCGAGCGCAATTACATCAACGCCATGGGCCGGCTGGCCGAAGTGGAGGGCGAGGCCGAGCTGTATCGCGACCTGCGCATGAAGCTGTTCATCAACCCGGCCGAATTGCAGGCGCAGTACCGGCAAAGCCCCCCGTGGTTGAAGAAGCTGATGGTGGCTTTCGCCGACGGCTTGAATTACTACCTGGCCACGCATCCGGACGTCAAGCCGGCATTGATCACGCGCTTCGAGCCGTGGATGGCGCTCAGTTTCAGCGAAGGCAGCATCGGCGGCGATATCGAGACCATCGATTTGAAGCAGCTTGAAGCCTTGTACGCCAAGGGCGCCCAATATCCGCTGGCGCCTCCGGTGCTGCTGTCGTCGGCGCCGGCGGAGCGGGGCAGCGACCTGGATAAGGAGCCGGGCGGATCGAACGGCTTCGCCATCGCGCCCGCGCTGACCAAAAACGGCCGCGCGCTGCTGCTGATTAATCCGCACACGTCGTTCTACTTCCGTCCCGAAGTGCAGGTGCAAAGCCGGCAGGGACTGAATGCCTACGGCGCGGTCACCTGGGGACAGTTCTTCGTCTACCAGGGGTTCAACGATCGGTTGGGTTGGATGCACACGTCCGGCGGCGGCGACGTGATCGACGAATACATGGAGACCATCACCGAAAAAGATGGCCGCTTCTTCTACCGGTACGGTGGCGAGCAGCGGGCGCTGAAGGCGGTCGATATCACGCTGCCCTATAAGACCGGCGACGGCATGGCCCGCAAGGTGGTCAAGGTGTATTACAGCCATCATGGCCCGATCGTGCGGGCCAGGGACGGCAAGTGGATCGCGGTGCGCCTGATGAACGAGCCGCTGAAAGCGCTCACGCAGTCCTTCATCCGCACCAAGGCGCGCAACTACAAGGACTTTTACAAGTCGATGGAGCTGCGCACCAATTCGTCCAACAACACGGTCTACGCCGACGCCGATGGCAACATCGCCTACTTCCACGGGAATTTCATTCCGAAGCGCGATCCGAAATTCGACTGGAAGCATCCGGTCGACGGCAGCGATCCGGCCACCGAGTGGCAGGGACTACACACGGTCAATGAGACTATCTCGCTGTTCAACCCAAAGAACGGCTGGATACAGAACACCAACAACTGGCCTTACACAGCGGCCGGTCCGTATAGCCCGAAAGCCAAGGACTATCCGGCCTACATGTCGGTGAACCCTGAGAACCCGCGCGGCGTCCACGCGGTGCGGGTGCTGGAGAATAAGAAGGACTTCACCATTGCCAGTTTGCTCGACGCGGCCTACGACACGCAGCTGCCGGCGTTCGAGCCGCTGTTGCCGCAGCTGTTCGCCGCCTACGACGCGCTGCCCGCCGGCGATGCGCTCATGGCGGCGCTGGC
>DATMSN010000777.1:0-6242 GCA_035565375.1 Duganella sp.
CGCCATCGCCGGCGCCGTGGTCGGCGACCGCGTCGACAACCAGAACCTGCCCAACAGCGGCGGCGTGCAGGAACAGCAGGTCAAGCAGTGCCGCACCGTCGACCACTGGGAGTCGCGCACCTCCGGCTACGAGGTGACCTACGAGTACCGCGGCCGCAACTACACCAACGTGATGTCGTACGATCCGGGCGAGCGCGTGCGCCTGCGCGTGGTGGTCGAGCCGCTGCAGCGTTAATCCGCCATCCGTCGCAATACCCTCAATGCCGGTCGATCGACCGGCATTGCCGTTTTTGGCTTGCTATGAAGTAAGGCAACGCGGGATAATGCACACTGACCTCCCGCTTCCCTCCCCTCTCCATGCTGATCAAACGAAAATCCATCGAAAAAGAAGAATCCTCCCGTCCCGCGCGCAAGGCCAAATACGCGCCGGTGACCTTGTCGGAGCAGGACGGCGTGCGCTATCTGCATTTCGGCACGGAATGGGTGCAGGGCGCGATGCGCATCCGCAAACCCAACTGGCCGGAGCTCGAGTACGCGCAGCAAATGATGGCGTGGATGCTGTGGCTGCGGGAGCCGGCCGCCATCGCCCAACTGGGCCTGGGCACGGCCACCCTGACCAAGTTCTGCCACGCCAGCTTCCCGTCGGCCTCGGTCACGGCGGTGGAACTGAACCCGTCGGTGATCGCCATCTGCGCCTCGATGTTCAAGCTGCCGCCAAACGACGCCCGGCTGCGCGTGCTGGAGATGGACGCGCTCGACTACGTCAACGACGAAGCCAACGCCGGCGCGCTCGACGTGCTGCAGGTGGATTTGTACGACGCCACCGCGCGCGGGCCGGTGCTCGACAGCGCCGAGTTCTACGAGTCGTGCAACGCGTGCCTGAAGGACGACGGCATCATGACGGTCAACCTGTTCGGCGACCATCCGAGCTACGCGCGCAACATCAAGGCGATCAAGTTCGCGTTCGAACAGGTGGTGTGCCTGCCGGAGGTCCATGACGGCAACGTCGTCGCCATCGCCTTCAAGCGCAAGCGCGCGATCGACGTCGACGCGCTGGCCGAGCGCGCCGCGCAAATCGTCACGGAGACCAAACTACCGGCGAAGTCGTGGGTCAAAGGATTGGCGCAAAGCCTGGCTGCGGCATAAAGCTAGGCCCCAACATGATGCGTTACCCGGAAACACGTAGGGCGGATTAGCGCAGCGTAATCGGCCATGCATGCGCCGTCGGCGGCCCATCGATGGCCGATTACGGCGTCCCGCCTAATCCGCCCTACGTGTTTTAGAAGAATCGACGTTCCGCCCAACTTTTGAAAGTGACCGCAACGATGTCTTCCGCCCAGCCCGCCTCCAAGCCGTCCCCGCTCGATCTGCAGCAGATCTACTCCTGGCTGCTGGCCGACAACATGATCCGCAAGACCGAGGTCAAGGAGCTGTACGCGCAAAGCCAGGCCATCCTGAAAAACACGGTCGGCCCGATGCATCCGCTGTGCGCGGTGGCCCACGCCAAACTGCTGTCGGCGCAGCCGCCGCACAAGCTGCTGACCCTCGACGCGCTGTGCGAATGGCTGGCCCGGCGCACCGGCCTGCCGTTCATCCGCATCGACCCGCTCAAGATCGACTTCACCAAAGTGGCCGACGTCATGTCGGCCAGCTACGCGGCGCGCTTCAACATCCTGCCCGTCGAGCTCACGCACGACACGCTGGTGGTGGCCACCGCCGATCCCTGCTCGGTCGAATGGGAGGCGGAGATCTCGAAGATCTCGCGCCGCGCGATCCGCCGCGTGATCGCCAATCCGCTCGACATCGCGCAATACACCACGCAGTTCTTCAGCCTGGCCAAATCGATCAAGAAGGCCAACAAATCCAACGGCAACGACCTCTCGCTGCGCAACAACTTCGAGCAGTTGGTCGAGCTGGGCAAGATCAACAAGCAGGTCGACGCCAACGACCAGCACGTCATCAACATCGTCGACTGGCTGTGGCAATACGCGTTCGAACAGCGCGCCTCGGACATCCACCTCGAACCGAAGCGCGAGATGGCGGCGATCCGCTTTCGCATCGACGGCGTGCTGCACCAGGTGTACCAGGTGCCGGCGGTGGTGATGATCGCCATGACCGCGCGCATCAAGCTGCTCGGGCGCATGGACGTGATCGAAAAGCGCCGCCCGCAGGACGGCCGCGTCAAGACCCGCACCGCCGGCGGCCAGGAGGTCGAGCTGCGCCTGTCGACCTTGCCCACCGCGTTCGGCGAAAAGCTGGTCATGCGCATCTTCGATCCGGACGTGGTGGTCAAGACCTTGCCGGAGCTGGGCTTCCCGCTCGACGACGCCGAGCGCTGGGACACGCTGACCAAGCGGCCGCACGGCATCATCCTGGTGACCGGGCCGACCGGTTCCGGCAAGACCACCACCTTGTACACGACCTTGAAGGCGCTGGCGACGTCCGAGGTCAACGTCTGCACGGTGGAGGACCCGATCGAGATGGTCGAGCCGGCGTTCAACCAGATGCAGGTGCAGCCGGGCATCGACCTGTCGTTCGCCGACGGCGTGCGCGCGCTGATGCGGCAAGACCCGGACATCATCATGGTCGGCGAGATCCGCGACCTGGCGACGGCCGAGATGGCGATCCAGGCCGCGCTGACCGGCCACCTTGTGCTGTCGACCCTGCACACCAACGACGCGCCGTCGGCCGTGATGCGGCTGCTGGAGCTGGGCGTGCCCTACTACCTGCTGGAGGCGACCTTGATCGGCATCATGGCGCAGCGCCTGGTGCGCACCCTGTGCGCCGACTGTAAGGCCGCCGACGGCGAGCTGGGCGACGAAATCTGGCACAGCCTCGTCGGCGACTGGGCGTTGCCCAAGCCGGCGACGATCTACCGGCCGGTGGGTTGCCCGGAATGCCGCCAGACCGGCTACCGGGGCCGCACCGGCCTCTACGAGCTGCTGACGGTGACGCAGGGCTTCAGCGAGCAGGTGCGCGAGGAGACCGACATCCACGCGCTGCGGCGCCAGAGCGTGGCCGACGGCATGAAGCCGCTGCGCATCGCCGGCGCGATGAAAATCCAGGAGGGCGCGACCACGGCCGACGAGGTGCTCAAGGTCACGGCCGCGCTGGGGATGAAGGAAGCAATAAAATGATTTCAGAAAACCCTTTGCAGTTCTCCGGGGGCTGTATATAATACGGCCTCTTTCGGGGGTCGTTAGCTCAGCTGGTAGAGCAGCGGACTTTTAATCCGTTGGTCGCAGGTTCGAATCCCGCACGGCCTACCACCGAATTCGCAGTAATCAGATGAAGCAGCTACGAGCAATCGTAACTGCTTTTTTTGTTTGGGCGAACCGTTTTACCCCCTCCCGCAACCACCCCACCTTTATAAACGCTCACGCGATTGAGTGAAGACGCCAACCCCACGTCGCCGACGTTTGCGGCTGTTATGATTGCCTAATTGAGCAGTGTATTTGACAACACTTATCGCCGCCGGCATTTCGCCGTTGTGAACGCCACACGCTAACGATCCATCTTGATTGGTTACCGAAACATGAGCAACCGGACGACGTCAGCAGCCTGGGTCAAAGGGATCCGGGAAGTGTTGCAGGATGAAGGGCTGGACGTGCGGTCGCTGTTTAGCCACGCGGGACTGGACATGTCCCGGCTGGGCAATCCGGATGCACGTTATCCCACCGAACAGGTGAGCCGGTTGTGGGAACTGGCGGTGCAACGCTCGCGCAACGCCATGCTCGGCATCGCCAAGCCCCGTTGCGCCTCCGTCGCCAACTTCGACGTGGTTGGCTACGCAATGATGTCGTGTTCCAATTTGCTCGCCAGCCTCGAGTGCCTGGTACGCTATCTGCGCGTGGTGAGCGAAGCGGCGTCGCTGGTGTTGCGCGAAGAGGCGGGCCGGTATTCGATCGAACTGACGCTGTTCGGCGGCGAGCTTGCCGTGCCCCGGCAGCGCAGCGAGTTCAGTCTGCTCACGTTGCTGTCTTTCCTGCGCTGGATATCCGGACGGCCGATCGCGCCCCTGTTGGTCGAGTTCAGTTACCCGGAACCGGCGCATCCGCAGCCCTACCAGGAAGCATTCCAGGGCCCGGTCCGCTTCAACGCCGCCGTCAACCGCCTGGTGTTGTCCGAGCCCGACCTGACCGTGCCCCTGCCCACCCATAATCCCGCGCTGGAACAGTTCCATGCCCAGTTCGCGCGCCAATGCCTGGCGCGCCTGGACAATCACCGCATCAGCCGCAAGGTGGGGGACCTGATCGCGCAGAAGTTGCATGGGTGGGAGCCACGGCGCGAAGAAATCGCGCGGCTGCTCTGCCTTGGCGACCGCACCCTGCGGCGGCGCCTCGCGGAAGAAGGGACGACATTCCAAAAGATACTGGACGACACGCGACGCGATTTGGCGCAACACTACTTCGCGCTGCAGCGCTATTCCGCAGGGGAAGTCGCCTATATGCTCGGCTTCACAGACCAGGGCACGCTGTTCCGTGCCAGCCGGCGCTGGTTTGGTGTTTCGCCGAAGCAGTATCAGGCGCGTTGCGGCGGGCAATAGTGCGGTCGGCCAGCTCCGATCAACTTGCCGGTGGCGGCTTCGTCTGGCGCATGCCCTTCACCATTTCCTGCGCGCGCTCCGCCTTTTGCTCCGGCGTCAGATTGGGATCGTCCTGCGCGGCCATCAAAGCGATGAGTTTGCGCGTCATCGCCTCCTCTTCGCCGAACATGGCCTGCGCCGCCTCCGCCCCCAGATAAGAAACCCGGAGGGCGTGCAGACTGTCGAGCATTTTCAAACGCTCCGGCTCAGTCTCCGGGGCGGTTTCAGGCGGGATGGTATGGGTCAGCGCCTTCGCGTATTGCTGAAATTGCCCCGACAGCACCTTCAGTTCCGCCGCCGCCTGCGTTGGCAGGACTTTTGCCGCCTTGTCGAGGTTGGCCGCCAGCGTTTCCGGATTTTCTTCGAGTAATAGCTTCTCAAGATTCGCATGGGTATCGGCGTTGAGAACCAGCTTGCCACGGCTATCGGCGGCAAAAACCGGGGGCGTCATGGTGCTCAACGGTGAATCCATGGCAGCCGAGTTCGCCGACGAAACAACAGCAGCCCAGGAGTTCAGCTGGCCGTTCCCGCCACTTGGGGCTGGCGCGCCGCCATGGCCCGCCGCGGCCGGTGCGGAGCGGGCATCAGGGCGGCCAGCGCCGTCGGCCGGCTGCTCGGCGTCGACCGACGCGACTACCAGGAATATTCCCACTGCGGAAGCCGCCGAGGCGAGTGCGACGACGATCCACTTTTTCATTTTCGTGCTCATGTTCACTCCGTCGGGGGGCGCGGGAAGGAGCCGGTCCGCAGCCCCCGATTTTACTCAATCAAAAAGGTCCGGTGGATCGGAAGGTGGCGAAGCGCGAGTCGCCATTCAAGAACTGGCTGTAGCGCGTGTCTCCGTCAAGGAAGCGCTTCATCCAGGCCACCTGCGTGTAGCTTGCCGGTTGGCTGGCGGTTCCTGGGAAGTAATGGTCGGCGCCCTGTATCACGCCGATCATTTTCTTCGTTGCCGTCGGCGTGGCGTTGTAGAACACGCTCGAATGCACGGACGCCGGCGCGACCGTGTCGACGGTGCCGGCCAGATACGCCATCGGAACCGCAGAGCTGCCCACGTTGTTGGTCAGTGACCACGGCGCGAAGGCCACGCCCGCCTTCAATCCCGGGGTCATGCCGGCCGCCAGCATCGCGCCGCCGCCGCCCATCGACCATCCGGACACCGCCTGCCGGCTTGTATCCATCTTGCCCGCCACGGGTCCCGTCGTCAGCGCCGTCACCGTGCGCAATGCGGCCAGCAATTGGTTGGCACGGCTGGCCGGATAATCGAACACGTTGTTGGTGTTGATCGTCACCACCACGAAGCCATGGGTTGCCAGCCGCCGACTGATCAGGGCGATCGAAGACTGCGTGGCGGTAAACCCAGGGCAAACCGCGACGACCGCGTACTTCCCGGCCGTGTTCGGGGAGTACACGGTGCCGCCACCGAAACCACTGCCGCGCACCGTCTGGGTGGACACCGCGAACGGCCCATCGGCCTGGACGCTGCTGAAGGTCGGCGCGGGACCGTTTTCGATGGCAAAAGCGTGGCTGGATGCGGCAAGGCCGGTGCACGCCAGCAGCAAGGCGGCAAACCCGGATCGCGTCATATTGAATCGTTGCATTGAAAGCTCCTGATAGATGATTGAATGGCTGTCTCTTTGGTGCCCATTTCCTCTTT
>DATMSN010000778.1:0-2338 GCA_035565375.1 Duganella sp.
GGTCCGGCCAGCGCCAGCAGCGCCCTGAGGCGTCCCAGCGCAGCGCGCTGCCGGCCTGGCCGACGCGCAGCAGCATGATGCCGGGCGTTGAAGCGACATGCGTACTGGTATCGATCATGCTGGCCGCGCTCCCGGAGGTGAAGGTTTGAGTGCTGCCAGTCTAAGCGGGGCCATAATAAAACTGATATGAATTAACAACTATCAGCTATGCTGATATCAGATAGCTGGCTAGCTTATTTCTGCTATTCGATAATGATATGGCTTGTGTTGAATTAATCATATTTCCTGTCTAGGGAGCCGGCTTAGACTGAACACTGTTCCCTGAACTTATTCTCCTTCTCCTATGAAAATCACCAAACTGACGACCTACCGTGTTCCACCGCGCTGGATGCTGCTGAAAATCGAGACCGATGAAGGCGTGGTCGGCTGGGGCGAACCGGTCATCGAGGGCCGCGCGCGCACCGTGGAGACCGCCGTCCAGGAAATGGAACCGTATTTGATCGGCGCCGACCCGGCCCGCATCAACGACCTGTGGCAGACCATGTACCGCTCCGGCTTCTACCGCGGCGGTCCGATCCTGATGAGCGCCATCGCCGGTATCGACCAGGCGCTGTGGGACATCAAGGGCAAGGTGATGGGCAAGCCGGTGTACGAACTGCTGGGCGGCCTGGTGCGCGACCGCATGAAGATGTACAGCTGGGTGGGCGGCGACCGTCCGTCCGACATCATCGAACAGATCACCAAGCTCAAAGCCGGCGGCTTCGATACTTTCAAGATGAATGGCACCGAGGAGCTGGGCATGCTCGACACCTCGGCCGCCGTCGACAAGGCGGTGCAGCGCGTGGCCGAGATCCGCGAAGCGTTCGGCAACACCATCGAATTCGGCCTGGACTTCCACGGCCGCGTGGCCGCGCCGATGGCCAAGACCCTGCTGCGCGAGCTGGAACAGTTCCGTCCATTGTTCGTCGAAGAGCCGGTGCTGGCCGAGCAGGCCGAATACTACGCGCGCCTGGCCGAAATGACGGCGATTCCGCTGGCGGCCGGCGAGCGCATGTACTCGCGCTTCGAATTCAAGAACGTGTTCGCGGCCGGCGGCCTGGCTATCGTGCAGCCGGACCTGTCGCACGCCGGCGGCATCACCGAGTGCCTGAAGATCGCCTCGATGGCCGAAGCCTACGATATCACGCTGGCGCCGCACTGCCCGCTCGGCCCGGTGGCGCTGGCCTCGTGCCTGGCGGTCGACTTCGTGTCGTACAACGCCGTGCTGCAGGAGCAAAGCATGGGCATCCACTACAACAAGGGCGGCGAGCTGCTCGACTACGTGATCAACAAGGACGACTTCAAGATCGTCGACGGCTACTGCAAGCCGCTGCCTAAACCAGGTTTGGGCGTGGAAGTGGACGAGGAGCGCGTGATCGCCGCGAGCAAAAACGCACCCGACTGGCGCAACCCTGTGTGGCGCCACGCGGATGGCAGCGTCGCCGAGTGGTGATGCGGTAGATACGGGCCGGCGCTTTGACGCCGGCTTTTTTCTGCCCAAAAGAATGCGCAAACAATAAGCTGCATCAAAAAACATCAAAACAAAATCAACTGGAGACTTAAAGATGAAACGTACCCTGCTCGCCGCCGCGTCACTTTGCCTGATCGCCGCCACCCAATTCACCAGCGTCGCCCACGCCGCCGACCCGGTCAAGATCGGCTTCCTCGTCAAACAGGCCGAGGAACCGTGGTTCCAGGACGAATGGCGCTACGCCGAACAGGCGGCCAAGGACAAGGGCTTCACGCTGGTCAAGATCGGCATCCCCAACGGCGAAAAAATGATCGCCGCGATCGACAACCTGGCCGCGCAAAAGGCCCAGGGCTTCGTCATCTGCGCGCCGGACGTCAAGCTGGGCAAGGCCATCGAGCGCTCCGCCAAGCGCAATAACCTCAAGGTGATCTCGGTCGACGACCGCCTGGTCGACGGCACCGGCAAGCCGATCGAATCGATCCCGCACATGGGCATCTCCGGCTACGCCATCGGCAAGCAGGTCGGCGAAGGCATCGCCGCCGAAGTCAAGAACCGCAAATGGAACGTCGCCGAAGTGGGCGTGATCCGCGTCGCCTACGACCAGCTGCCGACGGCCAAGGAACGCACCAGCGGCGCCGTCGACGCGCTCAAGGCGGCCGGTTTCCCGGCCGCGAACATCGTCGACGCGCCGCAGGCGAAGACCGACACCGAAAGCGCCTTCAACGCCGCCAACATCGCGCTGACCAAGAACGCCCGCTTCAAGCACTGGGTCGCCGTCGGCCTGAACGACGAGGCGGTGCTGGGCGCGGTGCGCGCCGCCGAAGGCCG
>DATMSN010000779.1:0-5057 GCA_035565375.1 Duganella sp.
CGAGGCCGCGCTCGACCGCATCGCCGCCGGCGACAGCGGGCACGCGCCGATGTTCGAACGGCTGGCGCAGGTGGTGCGCGAATACCAATTGCCGCTCAAACCCATGTACGAGTTGTTGTCGGCCTTCAAGCAGGATGTGGTGGTGAGCCGCTACCAGACTTACGACGCGGTGCTGGACTATTGCTCCCGCTCGGCCAATCCGGTTGGCCACCTGATGCTGCATCTATACGGCGCGGCCGACGAGCAGAACCTGCGCGACGCGGACGCGATCTGCAGCGCGCTCCAGCTGATCAATTTTTTGCAGGACGTGGCGATCGACCTGCAGAAGGAGCGTATTTATATCCCGCTGGAGGATCTGAACCGCTACGCCATCCTGCCGGGCGCGCTGGACCACGCCAGCGCCCGCCCCCGCTGGCGCTCGATGATGAAGTTCGAGGTCGATCGGGCGCGGGCGCTGATGCTGGGCGGCGCGCCGCTGGCGCTGCGCTTGAAGGGCAGGATCGGCTTCGAGCTAAGGATGATGGTGCAAGGCGGCCTGCGCATCCTCGACGCCATCGAAGAGGCGGAATACGATGTCTTCCTGCATCGTCCAAAGCTGACCAAGCGGGATTGGCTGAGCGTATTCTGGGCGGCCGTGCGCATGAAGCGCCAGTTGAAGCGGGTGTTGAGCGCAGCGTAAAATCCACAGGGGCGCCATGCTTGCCAGAAGCCTAACAGCACTTCTATACTGCGCCTTACCTCAAGTTGAGAAAGCAAGTAAAGATGCCCCTGCCACCAGACTCCACAGCACCCGCCGATTTTGATTTCATCATCGGAGATTGGCGCGTTGAACACCACCGGCTCAACGCCCGCTTGTCCAACTGTGCCGAATGGACGGATTTTGAAGGCCTATCCTCGACAAGTAAGATACTTGGCGGCTTCGGGAATCTGGAAGACAACATACTCCACTTTCCCGATGGCCCGGTTCGCGCTGTGGCGATGCGGTCGTATTGCCGCAAATCCGGTGAATGGTCGATCTGGTGGCTGGACGGCCGCAATCCCACCGAACTTGATAAGCCGGTTGTCGGTAAGTTCGAGAACCACATCGGCTTGTTCTTCGCCGACGATATCCTGGACGGCCAAGCAATCAAGGTGCGCTTCACTTGGACCGCGACGCCAGACGAACATCCGCGTTGGGAACAAGCATTTTCCAACGACGGCGGGCGCACCTGGGAAACCAATTGGAAGATGGAATTCTTCAGGACGCTGAAGTAGAGAAGCGGAGTCGATGCGCCCCACTTTACGGCGCCGGCTGCGCAGCGCTCACAAATTTCAGAATCGCCTCCGCCACGTCAGCAGGACTCTCCTCCAGCACAAAGTGGCCGGCGCCGGGAATGGTCACGCCGCGCACGTCCGTCGCGACCAGCTTCATGGTGTTGAGCATGCCCTCCCCCACGCTGTACTGGCCGCCGACGGCGAGCACGGGCATGGCTAGCCGGGTGGCGGCGCGAAGGCGATTTTGCCGCAGGCCGCTGTCACTGAAGGCGGCGCGGTAGTAGCTGAAGGCGGCGCGGGCGCCGCCTGGTTGGGCAAAAACCCGCACGTACTCGTCTTGGGCATCCGGCGTGAACACATACCCTTTGACCGACTTTTGCGCGAAAAGCCACTGCAAGTAGGCCCGTTCATGCCCTTGCACCAGCATCTCTGGAAGATCCGGAAGGCGGTTGAAAGCGAAATGCCAGGAACGCAGATTCGCGTCCTCCCCCGGAATGCCCGCCGGCGCCGGCGGAGTGATGCCCGGCAGCGCCGCTTCCATCACGGTCAACGTCCTGATATCGCGCGGCCATTCCGCCGCATGGGCGTAAGCCATCCATGCCCCCACATCGTGGCTGGCCACATGCAACCTGCCTTGCCGGGCCAGACCTTGTGATTCCACAAAGGCGTGAATATCGGCTGCGATGGTCTTGCTGTCGTAGCCATGCATAGGATGGTCCGAATCGCCCATGCCGCGCAGGTCGAGCGCGATGACGCGGTGTCCGGCGGCCACAAGCTTGGGCATGACGAACCGCCAGGCGTACCAACTTTGCGGCCACCCCGGAATGAGGAGGATCGGATCGCCCTGGGCATCCTTGCCACCCTCCACGTAGTGCAGCCTGACGCCATTGACGACTGCGACGCCGTGGTGAAACCTTGTCTCGAACGAGACCTGATCACCATTCGAGCCAGGGATGCCCACTGGCGCGGCGTAAGCCACGACGGAGCTGGCTGCCCAGCACGCTGCGAGCAAGTAACGGGTCAATCTGAACTTGGGATGCGCCATAATGGTCCTCGGTCTGCAAAAAAGGCGTTAGGAAAAGATATTTAGGAGCGAATCGGTTCCAAAATATCCAAAAAAAAGATCAGTCGATCAGCTTTAATGCTTGCTGCGCAACGGCTTTGAAGCCGGCTTTCCCATGCTCCCTGCTCTTGCCAAGCAGACGCATGCCCTGCATCAGGCACAGGAACGACCGCGCGGTCGCCTGCCGGTCTTCGAGTGCGCCGATGGAGCCGTCTTCTTCCGCCTGAAGCAGCAATTCGCTGAGCAAAGTTTCAGTACTTTGCCACGATGCGTCCACCCGGCGTGCGATGTCCGCATCGTGCAGCGATAATTCGATCGCCGTTGCCACCACCAGGCAGCCGCGTTGGCCTTCGCCTCCCTGGGAAAGTCGCGCGTACAGCTCCAGCACCGCTGCGATCCGTTCGCGGCCCGTTCCTGGCCCACGTGCCACAGCCTTCAGACGCTCGGCCCCCTCGGCTGCATACAGATCGTAGGCAGCCGCAAACACGCTTTTCTTGTCGAGAAAGGCCTTGTAAAAACTACCGCGCGAAAGTTTCATGCCGTCCGTGAGATCGACAATGGAGGTCGCCGTGTAGCCGCGTTGCCGGAAGACCTCGATGGCCAGCCGCAACGCCTGTTCCATATCGAATTCGCGGGGACGGCCACGGTTTTGAGCGAGCGGGGGTGGATGCATGAATCGATTATGGATCAAATCAGTTCCAAAGTCCACTTTATCCGCGCCGCACGCTGGCGACCTGATCAGTATCATTCAGCTGCGGGGTATCGCTTTACATTTGATGGGCTAGTGGGCATAAGGGATGACGAGGCCTATCCCCGGGCCTTCATCACAACATGCTTGCGGGAAGGCTAAGGTGGATTCCGTGAAACCATATTATGTGGACCTGGGTTTTAAAGACGTCCGGATCGGCATGTACGACGGCTTTGATTTCGACAGCGATGGCATTCCACGCTATCGCTATCCCGACGGTGTCTTCTACAACATCACGTTCATCTGCCATTTCGCCCTCTATCGGCACTCGCGCTATCTCAAGTTCGGACGGCCGGACGATCTCGCGCTGTTTCTCCATGTGAGCAACTGGATACTGGCACATGGGCAGGAAACCAACGGGGCGTTTCTGTTTCCCTACGCATTTTCGTACACCTACTCGTACCATCGCCTGTCGCCGCCCTGGATTTCCGCGCTCGGCCAGGGCCGGATTCTCTCGGTCTTCGCGCGGGCTTATGGGTTGACGGCGGACGAGCGCTACCTGTCGGCCGCGCTTCGGGCCATGCGGCCGTTCGAGCTCGCGGTGCGCGACGGCGGCGTGCAAGCCAGATTTCCGGATGGCGGGATCGGGTTCGAGGAATATCCCGGACGCGAACCGAATCTGGTACTGAACGGTTTTATCACGGCGCTGGTGGGCCTCTACGATCTGGGCGAGACGGGACAAGCGCCGCGCGCGGCGGAACTGTTCGCGCAGGCGGTCCGCAGCCTGGAGAACAACCTCCACCTTTACGATCTCGACTATTGGAGCGCCTACGACCTGACGGGCCTGGTGGCGAACGCCAGCTACCACCAATATCACATCATGCAACTCTGGGCGCTATACGAAATGACCGGACGTGAAACCTTCAAGCGTTACACGTCCAAATGGCAGGCCTATCGGAAAGGCCCAAGGTTTCGCGTTTGCTACTTGACGACGCGCGGTTATACCTGGGCGATGCGGCATTTGCACTGAGCCGGACTGGCGCCGAGGAGGTCCGTCAGAGATTTTCTAAACGAGCAATCACATCCTTGATATCGTCGCTGAAGCCGGCGAATTCATCATCGGTGAACACCCCATTCCGCCGCAACAAGAAGATCTGTTCTATGGCGCTGGAGCGTCGCATGTCATTAAACATTCCACCAAGCTCGCGGTCCCGATCCTGCACCACACGGTACATGGCAAGGTAGCGCGGGTGTGACGCTTCCTCGTGCTTGGATGCTATTCTTTCGACTTCCGAAAGTATCTGACGGCAATAACGATCAAGCAGAACAGGCTTCAGTTGCCGTAAGTGTTTCCAGTCTGATTCCTTGATGTATCTCACGGCTTACCCCAAGTCTTGCAAATGAGGCATTATAGCAATTCTGCTTATCGCTTCAAGGGACGCATGAACAAGTTTTTGATCACGTTATTTTTGAGCATCCTCGGTTCTATCGCCGGGAACTATTTTTACACCTTGACTCTGGGTGCGGGCGCTGAGCACCAATGGGGACGTACGCTGTTCTTTGGATTATTCTTCGGGACAATTACATTTCTCTGGGGGCGGAAAAACAACGGGAAGTGAAAGCTAAAAATGGAAACCCCTATCTCCGCATTGCCAGGCACAGTTATTCGTAGTGACACGACAGAAATGAGCAAAGCGCTTGGAATGCAGTGAGCACAAAACGACATATTATTGCGCATGGCCTATAGCACTGCCAATTCACCGAACGCGCCGCTGGAGGCGGCGCGTTGAATTCAGCTCAGCAGATCACTTGGCCGAGTTGGCCCGCTGTACTGGAACATATGGGCTTTCCTGTGGCCCAAGATAGCTCGGTTTCAATCCGCCAGCGTCCACCACCACACGCTGTAACACCAAGCCAGGGTCCAATGCCCAGAACTTGACAGTGTGCTTGCCTGGGCGGTTGACGCGGTGTTTCGTGACGAACTTCGCCACCCCGTCGGACACCAGCTTGCTCCAATACTTCTCGGATACGTCGGCGTGCACATTGACGATC
>DATMSN010000780.1:0-8526 GCA_035565375.1 Duganella sp.
GGGAAGTCCGGGCGACCCCCGGCACCCGCGCACGGACATCCCGCACGTGGACTGACAGCAAGAGGAGTAAGGACATGGCCGACACCCAGGCCCAGCTCGCCAAGACCCGCAACATCGGGATCATGGCGCACATCGACGCCGGCAAGACCACGACGACGGAGCGCATCCTCTTCTACACCGGTATCAACTACAAGATCGGTGAGGTCCACGACGGCGCGGCCACGATGGACTGGATGGAGCAGGAGCAGGAGCGCGGCATCACCATCACGTCGGCCGCGACGAAGTGCACCTGGAACGGCTACGACATCAACATCATCGACACCCCCGGCCACGTCGACTTCACCGTCGAGGTGGAGCGGTCGCTGCGGGTGCTCGACGGCGCCGTTGCGGTGTTCGACGGTGTCGCTGGCGTCGCCCAATACCGAGCAACGGTCGATGCGGAGTTCGAGATCGGAAGCCGGGGGCGCGGCGCTCTGCGCTAAAGCCAGAGCCGGTCCCATGCCTAAGGAGAGGAGAAGGGCGGTTTTACGTCGGACAGTCATGCATTTATTCCAGGTGAGATGTAAGCTTGCAGTTTATTACACAGACTACATTACTTGCCGTTAGGTATGTCGCACATTAGGAAAGTATTTCAGGACTTGATTTCGGCAACTATCGCCGCACTTGAGACTACCAAGGCTTAAAAACACATTGTGTTCAAGGAGATTTGTGATGACCCGCAAGACCCCCATCGAGCGTTACCGCAACATTGGCATCAGCGCGCACATCGACGCTGGCAAGACCACCACCACGGAACGCATCCTGTTTTATACCGGCGTCAACCACAAGATCGGCGAGGTGCACAATGGCGCCGCGACGATGGACTGGATGGAGCAGGAGCAGGAGCGCGGGATCACCATCACGTCGGCCGCCACCACCGCCTTCTGGAAAGGCATGGCCGGCAATTTCCCCGAGCACCGCATCAACATCATCGACACGCCGGGCCACGTCGACTTCACGATCGAAGTCGAACGCTCGATGCGCGTGCTCGACGGCGCCGTCATGGTCTATGACGCGGTCGGCGGCGTGCAGCCGCAATCGGAGACCGTCTGGCGCCAGGCCAACAAATACGGCGTGCCGCGCATCGCCTTCGTCAACAAGATGGACCGCGTCGGCGCCGACTTCTTCCGCGTGCGCGAGCAGATCGCCAACCGCCTCAAGGGCGTGGCCGTGCCGATCCAGATCCCGCTGGGCGCCGAGGACAACTTCCACGGCGTCGTCGACCTGGTCAAGATGCGCGCCATCAACTGGGACGACGAGAGCCTGGGCGTCAAGTTCACCTACGAGGACATCCCCGAGCACCTGCTGGCGGTGGCCCGGGAGTGGCACGACAAGATGGTCGAGGCCGCCGCAGAGGGCACGCCCGAGCTGCTGGAAAAATACCTGGACGGCGGCGAGCTGAGCGAGGAAGAGATCAAGGCCGGCCTGCGCCTGCGCACCATCCGCAACGAGATCGTGCCGATGCTGGCCGGCAGCGCGTTCAAGAATCGCGGCGTGCAGGCGATGCTGGACGCGGTGGTCGAATACCTGCCGTCGCCGCTGGACGTGCCGGCGATCGCCGGCACCGACGAGGACGACAATCCGATCGAGCGCCATCCGAGCGACACGGACCCGTTCTCGGCGCTCGCCTTCAAGATCATGACCGACCCGTTCGTCGGCCAGCTGACGTTTTTCCGCGTGTATTCGGGCGTGGTCAATTCGGGCGACACGGTCTACAACCCGACCAAGAGCCAGAAGGAGCGCCTGGGCCGCATCCTGCAGATGCACGCCAACGAGCGCAAGGAGATCAAGGAGGTGTACGCGGGCGACATCGCCGCCGCCGTCGGCCTGAAAGGGGTGACCACCGGCGACACGCTGAGCGCGCCGGACCACGTCATCGTGCTGGAAAAGATGATCTTCCCGGAACCGGTGATCTCGCAGGCGGTCGAACCGAAGACCAAGGCCGACCAGGAAAAGATGGGCATCGCGCTGAACCGCCTGGCGCAGGAAGACCCGTCGTTCCGCGTGCACACGGACGAGGAATCGGGCCAGACCATCATGTCCGGCATGGGCGAGCTGCACCTTGAAATCCTGGTGGACCGCATGCGGCGCGAGTTCAGCGTCGAGGCGACGGTGGGCAAGCCGCAGGTCGCCTACCGCGAAACCATCCAGAAGGCGGCGGCCGATGTCGAAGGCAAGTTCGTCAAGCAGTCGGGCGGGCGGGGCCAGTACGGCCACGTGGTGCTGACCCTGGAGCCTATGGCGCCGGGCAAGGGCTACGAATTCGTCGACGCCATCAAGGGCGGCGTGGTGCCGCGCGAGTTCATTCCGGCGGTCGACAAGGGCGTGCAGGAAACCTTGCGCAGCGGCGTGCTGGCCGGCTATCCGGTGGTCGACGTCAAGGTGACGTTAACGTTCGGCTCGTACCACGATGTCGACTCGAACGAAAACGCGTTCCGCATGGCGGGCTCGATGGCGTTCAAGGATGGCATGCGGCGCGCCGACCCGGTATTGCTGGAGCCGATGATGCAGGTCGAGGTGGAAACGCCGGAGGAGTTCATGGGCAACGCCATGGGCGACCTGACGGCGCGGCGCGGCATGGTGCAGGGGATGGACGAGATTCCCGGCGGCGGCGGCAAGATCATCCGCGCGCTGGTGCCGTTGGCGGAAATGTTCGGCTACTCGACGACGTTGCGCTCGCTCACGCAGGGGCGCGCCACGTACACGATGGAGTTCAAGCATTACGCGGCGGTGCCCAAGCACATCCTCGACCAGATCGCGGTGTCGTCGAAGGCGCGGCATTGATGTCGATGCCGTGGAAACGTAGCCATGTAACCACGTGATCACGTAATCCGCCATGCATGCGCCGCCAGCGGCCCATGCATGGCGGATTACGCCGCTAATCGAACACCTTCAACTTGAGCTGGATCGACAGCGCGCCATACAACCGGTCCTTATACTTCGGCACGAAGGCGACATTGACCCCCACGCTCTTATATTCAAAACTGGCCGTCGGAATCGCCGCCGGGAACCAGCCGCCATCGCGCATCTTCGGGTAGCCGTTAAACCCGCCCACCACCGCGCCCAGCCGCACCGGCCCCACTTTGAATGGCTGGTAATACACGCCGATATAGTTCGAATACGCGCGGTCGCTGTTATAGAACCGCCCGGCGGTCGCCGACGCCACCGTCGAAAAACGATACTCCGCGCCCAGGCCCGGATTGCTGTCGTTCAGATCCTTGTTGCGGTCGAAGTGGTACGAATAAAAACCTGCATTGATCCACACCTCCTTCAGCGGCGCCGGTTCGATGGTCTCGAACGTGTCGGCCGCGGCCGCTCCGGACATGCAGGCCAGCAGCGGCAAGACAGCGCCGGCCGCTATGAAACTACGCAAACTCTTGATCATCCGAAGCTTTCTTCATCGTTGTTGAGGACGATGGATTATAGCGAATGATTGGCGCGCCATTGATCTGGATTAGAGAGTCAAATATTTCCTCAGTGCAAAATGGTTGCTCCAAACTTAACAAAAGGGGCATTCATGAACCGTTTTAATCTGATGACGTACACGGCGGCGGTGGCGCTGGCCATCAGCGCCTGCGCGTCGGCCAGCAGACCGGGTGCTCTCGGCGCCCAGCGCCAGCAATTGCTGCTGGCGTCCACCGGTTACACCGGGCGGCAACAGCAGGTCGGTGCCGCAGGCCGCCGGCCCGCCAGCGGCCGGACGTGTTGCCGATGGCTTTATTGATCATTAATTAGCGCCGAGAGTCGAAGCACCTCCTCCGGTGGCGCCATCGAAACGAAATTCAGCGCCCGCTTTACCAGGGCGATGCGTTTCAGTTCTATCGAGTTGTTGTATGTAATATCTTTTGTTTTGTTGCCCGAATCCTTTTTGTCCAACACTTCGCGTTTGATCGTGTGGCGTTTAGTTCTTTGTTTTAGAGTTTCGCCGTGCGTGTTGTTGACGATCGCGTTTTTCTGACTGGGATTCGCGTTCAGGTAGCGCTCGATTGAACTTCTCGATTCGCTGTGCTTCATCATGCGCGCATCAATCAGCCCACCGGCGTTCAGGACCACGTACGCATTGCGGTCGTCTTCGGTCTGCTGTCGGTGCGGTACCACGGAGGCCAAATCAGCATTGCCATGCAACGCGTTGTGGATGCCGTTAAATTCGCCCTCCCGCGACTGCATCTTCAGTGCGAGGGACATGGAGAACACCCGGCATCCGAAGGCGGACTTTTGCAGATCGAGGGGGATGAATGCGCACCTGGCATGTTGTCCAAAGTCTTGTTTGAGATTTACCGCGTAGTCCTCGTAGTCCACCGGGTCTTTCTCAACCCTCAGGGAATCCAGCACCACGACGCTGATAGCTCCCGCGCCCTTGTAAATATCGGCCGCCCGTGTGTGCTGGCCGTTGTCGATCAACGCGCGATATCGTCCATACGGCGCATTTTGAACAAAGTCGTCGATGTTCTGCGAGCCTCTCATTGGCGAAAGCTCGCCGTCGTCTTCGTCATCGTCGTCGGAGTCCAGGCCGCATGCCTCACTGGTGTGCAGAGCGACCAGATTCAATTGGGGGCGACGCCAGTTTTCAGAGGCGATCAAGAGTGGCGTGATTTCGTGATCCAGTTGTTTTATCGGGAAGCCGGCAATTTCCGGATCGGTATTGGCGTGGGAGAGCGCTTCCAGTTTGGCCAGCGCCGAATGCAGCATGCCGCCCAGATTCGCTCTCGCATGCTGGATATGCGCGCTTTCCGCAGGGGCGGCGTGCGACATCTGCGCAATATGGGCGTCTCCATAAGCGGCAGCGGCTGCTTGAAGGGCAAGATCGTCTTCCGCCATCCACTGGTCCCAGGCGGACGTTGGAAGCGGCGATAAGGCGGGCATATAGGCGTTGTCCGTGGGGGCCGTGTCGTGGCCCCATGGGGCGGGCGCCGGGTAGTCCGCTGTCACCGCGTGAAACGGCGGCGCCGATTGCTGTCCGAAGATGGATTGCCAATGCAGCTCATGGTCGGTCCGTGTCCCCGGAGATGACGCCATCATCGATGTCGCTGTGCGAAGTTTTTGCAACAGGCCCTGGCTAGGGGCGCGCGGCGGCCGCTCCGCCGCGTGTGACGAGTGGCGAGCACCGGGCTGCCCCCTCAGCGGTTGCAGTTCGGGCGACGCCGTCCGCGACCCCGCCCGGGACGGAGACGACTGTGCGGATGCGTGACTGGCTTGCCCGGATTGTTCGCGGTAAGCCCGGTTAAACGCCTCGGTATCAAAAGGGTCGAGGTGTGCCGGGTTGCGATAGTTTGTCCAGTTCGTCATTCGATTACCTATTTTTATTTGTTAAGACTTGCCCGAGGAACGCCGGAGCAAAGATGTTCCGGCCTTGCATGATCGGCCCGTGCCCCATTGTGGCCGCTGGCTATCGCCGCAGCGATCTGGTTCACGAAGAAAGGTCGGTGAAAACGAAGCGCGCCGCCTGATTTTCTTTCGGCCACGACCGGCCCGGATAGGCCGCCGGACAGTCGCTTGATCTTTAGCACTATAATCATCTCCTCGCTAAATTCTTATATGAATGTCATGACCCCTATCGTCCGGCTGCCCGTCCTGTTAGTCGTTTTGTCACTTCTACTGGGAGGCTGCGGCGCCGCCATGAAACAGCGCATAGAAGCTTGCAAGACGGGCGACTGGAACCAGATCGGCCGGACCGACGGCCTTGACGGCGCACCGCCCACCTTCGCCGACCGCAAGGACTTCTGCGACGACCACGGCGACGACAAGAAGCCGGCGGCCGCCGATGCCGGCGCGCGCTACACGGCCGGCTGGGAGCAGGGCAACCGGGAGATGTGGTCCGCCGTCGGCGTCATCGACGGCGCCAAGGGTTTGCAGTCGCAGCACGCGGTGCGCGCGGCCGGCGAGGAGGTCCGCAAGCGCAAGACGCCATTGAACCAGGCGGCCTACGACGAGGGCTGGTTGAAGGGCAACGCGCAGTATTGGGAAGACATCGGCAAGCGCGAAGGCACGGAGGGGATGCCGCTGACACAAAAGGAGGCCAGCCGCTCGCGCGCCGGCGCCGCGCAGTTGCGCTTCGACGAAGCGGCATATACCAACGGCTGGCACGCGGGCAACCGCGCCTTCTGGCACGACGCCGGCTTGACCGACGCGCGCAACGGCACGCCCGACAGCCGGTTCAGGGATCGCGCCGCGGCCGCGCGGGACGCCGGGGTGCAGGTGCAGGAAGAAGTGTATCGCGGCGCCTGGAACGCGGAGATCGTCAACTACTGGCGCAACCTCGGCGCGCAGGACGCCGTCAGCGGCAAGGAATTCGGCGTGCGCGGAAAAGAGGCGCGCCAGAAGGGGCTCAAGGTATTCGAGTCCGAGTACAGGCAGGCTTGGGAAAAGCGCCTGTCCGAGCACTGGCGCCAGGCCGGTCTGGAAGACGGCTATGGAAAGCCGTTCATGCTCGAGGAGCGCATGGCCGGCGCCGCGCGCGACGGCGTGTTTGTCATACCGTCGACGCGCGACATCTACACGAAAGCATGGGAAGAGCAAAACGCCAAGTATTGCGTGCCGGACAACGCCTTCGAGCGCGGGCGCGCCAATACCGGCATGGCGGTGGAGGTCTGCCGCGCCGAGCTGCGCAACCAGTTGAAACGTGCTTATGTCAGCGGCCAGGATTTTGAGGTGGCGGCGGCGAAACGCGCGCAGGCGCTCAGCGACGTGAATGATCTGGAAGGGCGGTTATACGATGCCAACCGCCGCCTGGGGCGCCTGGAACGTGACATCCGCGCGGCGCAGGACGCCAAGGATCGCGTGGTCAACGAGGAATCCAAGAAGCAGGACCGCCGCCGCGAGCAGGAAAGGCGCGAGCTGATCGACTACATCCACCGCCTTGAGTGGCAGCTGGATGAGGCGCGCCGCTGGGTCGAGCGGCACGACATGCAAATGCAGCGCCTGCGCCGCGAGATCTATTAGAAGCGGCTTTGTAGTCGACGGCGCGGCGGTGATGGCGGACGCTAACCGGCCAGATTGCGCAGGCCTTGCTGTTGCCGTTTGTCCGTCAGCAACGGCAGCAACTGCGTGGCCAGTTCGCGCAGTTCCGAGCCGCCACGTTCGCGGATCTTGTTCACCTGTGACACGATCTGGTCGTTCTCCAGCGTGTACTCGACGGTTTTAAGCATCTCGATGCGGCTTTGTATCCGTCGCAGCTCGTCGACCGCCCTCGGCTCGGCGGCCAGATGGGATTCATCCACCAGTGCCAGCAACACCTCGGTGATCAGACCGAGCTGTTTGCCGTACGACGCGACGCTGTTGAAGGCCTTTTCCTCAATTGCCGCGTTGCCTGCACCGGGGGTAATCCAGTGTGAGAACCACGTCAGATCGGGGTCGATCTGTTGCATCACACCCCCGCTCCAGGGGAAGTGAATTTGTGGCGACCAGGTCCAGAATGAAAGTGGCGAGATCATGATAACGACTCCTTTAAGGGTAAATCTGAGTGTTAGACCGTACTGCTCAGCTTAGTTCCACTGATCCGACCGATAATTGATATTTATCTTTAGCAAGTATTTCCGCTGTGTGCCGAGTTCGGCAGCGCATCACGCTTCGTTTGCTTTTTTTGCATGGGTTGCTATCATTCGGCGGGTCATCCCACAGGAGCCGCAATGAACGCATCGACCACGCCGCACCCGAATTACAATCGTTTGATTGCCGCCGCGCGCGAGGCGGGGCCGGTGACGGTGGCCGTCGCCCATCCGTGCGACCGCAACGCGTTGGAGGCGGCGCTGGAGGCGGCCGAGATGGGATTGATACATCCGATCCTGGTCGGGCCCCGGGCGCGTATCCAGAAGGCGGCCGACGACGCCAAGTTCGACATTTCCGCGCTGACATTGATCGACACCCCGCACAGCCACGCGTCGGCGGCGCGCGCGGTGGAGCTGGTGCGCGAGGGCAAGGCGCAGGCGTTGATGAAGGGCAGCCTGCACACCGATGAACTGATGGGCGCCGTGGTGGCCGCCGACACCGGCCTGCGCACCGCGCGCCGCCTCAGCCACTGCTTCGTGATGGACGTGCCGGGGCGCGGCGAGCCGCTGATCATCACCGACGCCGCCGTCAACATCAACCCCGGGCTGGCCGAGAAGGTCGACATCGTGCAAAACGCGATCGACCTGGCGCGGGTGCTGCAATTCGATCCGGTCAAGGTGGCGATCCTGGCCGCCGTCGAGACGGTGAGCGAGAAAATGCCGTCCACCATCGACGCGGCGGCCCTGTGCAAGATGGCCGACCGCGGCCAGATCACCGGCGCCATCCTCGATGGCCCGCTGGCGATGGACAACGCCATCGATCCGGAGGCGGCGGCGATCAAGAACCTGGTGTCGCCGGTGGCCGGGCGCGCCAACGTGCTGATCGCGCCGGACCTGGAGGCCGGCAACATGCTCGCCAAGAGCCTGACGTTCATGGCCGGCGCCGGCGCGGCCGGCATCGTGCTGGGCGCGCGCGTGCCGATCATCCTGACCAGCCGCGCGG
>DATMSN010000781.1:0-5936 GCA_035565375.1 Duganella sp.
TGCTGGCCCAGCTTGGCCTGGACCTTGGCGACGCGGGTCTGGATCGGACTGGCGACCAGCGCCTCGTGGATGGGGATGACGATGCCGGAGGCGTTGATGGTGTTGGCGATATTGCCGACGCGGACCTCGGCGATGCTCACGCTGCCGGCCTCGACGCTGGGGCTGACCGCGCGGTTGATGCCCCAGGCGCCCACGCACAGCGTGGCCAGCAGGGCGGCGATGGCGAGCACGGTTTTGCGTTGACGGCGGGCGATGATCTTGGGGCTGAGGGCCTGGTCCATGGCGATGCGGAAGCGAAGTGATGTTCCCTTCACTATTGCAATCGCCGTGCCACGCGGATGATTTTGAATTAAATATTACAAATCAAAGTGTTAGCGTCGTTGGCCGGGCCGTGGCGGCGGCCGCGATTGCCCGGCTTCGCCCACTGTCGTCCGGAAACGGACACCCCGGGCTAAGCGTTCGACTAAACATTCAAACTAACCACGTAGGACGGAGGCGGAACGCCGTAATCCGCCAATGCATGAGCCGTCGAGACGCATGCATGGCGGATTACGCTTCGCTAATCCGCCCTACGTGTTTCAGACGTTTCCAGACGTGTTTTCAGATCACACGTCAGGCGGCGTGCGTGTGGCTGTCCGCAGGCTTGCCGAAAGCAGCCAACAACGTCGCCTCCTTCTGCTTGGCCGACTTCAGGTGGCGCTCCTTGACATGCCCGTAGCCGCGGATATCCTCGGGGATGCTGGCGATGGCCACCGCCTGCGCCAGATTCTCCGCCGTCAGCTTCGGCAGCAGCGAGGCCACCGTCTGGCGATACTCGCCGATCAGCGCGCGCTCCATCTTGCGTTCGGCCGTGTAGCCGAAGACGTCGAGCGCCGTGCCGCGCAGGCCCTTGAACTTCGCCAGCACGCCGAACGCCTTCATCATCCACGGGCCGAATTCCTGCTTGATCAAATGCCCCTGGGCGTCATGCTTGGCCAGCAGCGGCGGCGCCAGGTGGAACTTGAGCTTGATGTCGCCCTCGAACATGCCGGCGATCTTTTGCTGGAACGCGCCGTCGGTGTACAGGCGCGCGACTTCATACTCGTCCTTGTACGCCATCAGCTTGTAGTAGTAGCGCGCCACGGCCTCGCTCAGACGGGTCGACTTGCCCAGCTTGCCCTCCTCCGCCCGCACCTGGTCGATAAACGATTTATACTGTTTAGCATAATCGGCGTTCTGATACGCCGTCAGCAGCTCGACGCGGCGGTTGACGATATCGTCCAGGGTCTGCGTGCGTTTGAACTCGATCACCTTCGCCGGCGTGGTCAGCTTGGTGACCGAACCCAGATCATGCGCGGCGGTGCGGCCCCAGTGGAAGGCGGCCTTGTTGAAGTTGACCGAGATCGCGTTCAACTCGATCGCCTTGATGAGCGACGCCTCGCTCAGCGGCACATGCCCCTTCTGGAATGCGTAACCCAGCATGAACATGTTGGTGGCGATCGAGTCGCCCATCAGCGCGGTGGCGATCTGGCCGGCGTCGACGAAGTCCACGTGGTCGTTGCCGCAGGCGCGCACGATCTCGCCGCGCGAGCCGGCGTCCGGGAACTGCCAGTCCGGATTCTTGACGAAAGCGGCGGTCGACGAACCGGTCGAATTGATCATCGCGTGCGTGCGGCCCTCGCCCATGCGCGACAAGGCGTCGCGGCTGGCGGTGACGATCAGGTCGCAGCCGATCACCAGGTCGGCGCTGCCGGTGCCGACGCGGGTCGAGTGCAAATCGGCCTGGTTGTCGGCCAGGCGCACGTGCGACATCACCGGGCCGCCCTTTTGCGCCAGTCCGCTCATGTCCAGCACGATGGCGCCCTTGCCTTCGACGTGCGCCGCCACCGCCAGGATCTGGCCGACGGTGACCACGCCGGTGCCGCCGATACCGGTGATCAGGATGCCGTACGGCTGGTCGGTCGACGGCAGCGCGGGCATCGGCAGCACCGCCGCCGGGGAGTCTCCAGTGGCCGCCTTCTTCGGCTTCTTCAACGCGCCGCCTTCGACCGTCACAAAGCTCGGGCAGAAACCGGTGGTGCACGAGAAGTCCTTGTTGCAGGACGACTGGTTGATCTGGCGCTTGCGGCCCAGTTCCGTCTCCAGCGGCTCGACCGACAGGCAGTTCGACTGCACCGAGCAGTCGCCGCAGCCTTCGCAGACGGCTTCGTTGATGACGGCGCGCTTGGCCGGATCGGGATACTCGTTGCGCTTCCGGCGGCGGCGCTTCTCGGAGGCGCAGGTCTGGTCGTAGATCATCGCCGACACGCCCGGCTTGTCGCGCAGCTCGCGCTGCACGTCCATCAATTCGCTGCGGTGGCGCACGGTCACGCCTTCGGCCCATTTGTAATCGTGCGGGTATTTTTCCGGCTCGTCGGTGACGACGATGATCGGTGTCACGCCTTCGGCCGCGATCTGGCGCGAGATCATGCCCGGATCGAGCGGACCGTCGAAGGCCTGGCCGCCGGTCATGGCGACGGCGTCGTTGAACAGGATCTTGTAGGTGATGTTGACCTTGGCCGCCACCGCCGCGCGGATCGCCAGTATCCCGGAGTGGAAGTAGGTGCCGTCGCCCAGGTTGGTGAAGACGTGCTTCTCGTTGGTGAACGGCGCCTGGCCGACCCAAGTCACGCCCTCCGCGCCCATGTGCGTGAAGGTCGAGGTTTCGCGGTCCATCCACAGCACCATGTAGTGGCAGCCGATGCCGGCCAGCGCGCGCGAGCCTTCCGGCACCTTGGTCGACGAGTTGTGCGGACAACCGGAGCAGAAGTACGGCGTGCGGTCGGTGTCCGGATTGGCCTTGGTCGGCAGCGTTTTGAGCGCCAGTTCCTTCGCCTCCAGGAAGGCCACGCGCTGCTTGACGCGCTCGGCGACCGGATGGCCGTCGCAATAGTGGGCGATGCGCGAGGCGATGGCGCGCGCGATCTGCGCCGGATTCAATTCATAGGTGGCCGGCAGCAGCCAGTCGCCGTGGCCGGTCTTGCCCTTGTTGCTCCATTCGCCGGTGTCGTCGAACTTGCCGACCACGCGCGGGCGCTGGCCGTCCGGCAGGTTGTAGAGCTCCTCCTTGAGCGCGTACTCGAGGATCTGCCGCTTCTCCTCCACCACCAGGATCTCGTCGAGGCCCTTGGCGAATTCGTGCACGCCGTCCGCCTCCAGCGGCCAGGTCATGCCGATCTTGTACAGGCGGATGCCGATGTCGGCGGCGGCCTGCTCGTCGATGCCCAGGTCGGCCAGCGCCTGGCGCGTGTCCAGATACGATTTGCCGGCGGTGATGATGCCGATCTTCGGCTGCGGGCTGTCCCAGATGATCTTGTTGAGCTTGTTGGCGCGCGCGTAGGCCAGCGCGGCGTACCACTTGTAGCTGTTCATCCGCACTTCCATATCGAGCACGGTGTCGGGCCAGCGGATATTCAGGCCGCCGGCCGGCAGTTCAAAGTCGGTCGGCAGCTGGATCTGCACGCGGTCCGGGTCGAAGTCGACCACCGCGCCCGATTCGATGATGTCGGTCACGCACTTCATCGACACCCATAGGCCGGTGTAGCGGCTCATGGCCCAGGCGTGCAGGCCGTAGTCGATATACTCCTGCACCGACGACGGATACAGCACCGGGATGCCGCAGGCGTTGAGGATGTGGTCCGACTGGTGGGCGGTGGACGAGGATTTGGCGGCGTGGTCGTCGCCGGCCAGCACCAGCACCCCGCCGTGCTTCGCCGAGCCGGCGTTGTTGGCGTGCTTGAAGACGTCGCCGCAGCGGTCGACGCCGGGGCCTTTGCCGTACCACATGGAGAAGACGCCGTCGTATTTGGCGTCCTTGAACAGGTTGGTCTGCTGCGTGCCCCACACCGCCGTGGCGGCCAGGTCCTCGTTCATCCCGGGGTGGAATTTGACGTGGTGGGCGTCGAGGTACTTCTTGGCCTTCAGCGCCGTCATGTCGACGCTGGTGACAGGGGAGCCGCGATAGCCGGTGATGTAGCCGGCGGTGTTGAGGCCCGCCTTGAGGTCGCGTTCGCGCTGCATCATCGGCAGGCGGATCAGCGCCTGGGTGCCGGTCATGAAGGCGCGGCCGCGCTCCAGCGTCCATTTGTCGTCCAGCGAAATGTCGTCCGAGTGGGTGCCGGGGTCCAGCAGCGTACCCTTGTGAGGTGCGTTCATTAATGTCTCCAATATTCTCTGAAATACTGAACGCGGCGGCGCCGGATAGGCTCTGCCGCGCGATTGCCGGTGCTCCGTTCTATGCGGTGCTACCGGCGGTTTTTTACTACTATAGGCCTTATGCGGGCGTTTTGCTCGGGTCTTGCAGCACGCCGCGCTTGATCTGGTCCAATTCGATCGATTCGAACAACGCCCGGAAGTTGCCCTCGCCGAAACCCTGGTCACCCTTGCGCTGGATGATCTCGAAGAAGATCGGGCCGATCACGTTCTGCGTGAAGATCTGCAGCAGCAGTTCGCGCTCGTTCTCGTTGCTGTGGCCATCGATCAGGATGCGCAGGCGGCGCAGGTCTTCCAGACGCTCGCCGTGGCCCGGCAGGCGGCGGTTGACCAGCTCATAGTACGTCTCGATGGTGTCCTGGAAGGCGATGCCGGTCGCCTTCATCTTCTCGATCGACGTGTAGATGTCGTCGGTGCCCAGCGCGATGTGCTGGATGCCCTCGCCGTGGTACTCGTCGAGATACTCGGCGATCTGCGACTTGTCGTCCGACGACTCGTTGATCGGGATGCGCACCTTGCCGCACGGGGAAGTCATCGCTTTCGACTTCAGGCCGGTCAGCTTGCCCTCGATGTCGAAGTAGCGCACCTCGCGGAAGTTGAACATCTTCTCGTAGAAATCCGCCCATTCCTTCATGCGGCCGCGATGGACGTTGTTGGTCAGGTGGTCGATATAGGTCAAGCCGTTGCCGACCGGGTTGGCGTCCGCGCCCGGGATGGCGACGAAGTCGACGTCGTAGATGCTGATGTCGCCGATGGCGCCGGATGCGGCGCCATTGTCGCCGCTGTTTTTGCCGCGCCAGCGGTCGACCAAGTAGATCAGCGAGTCGCCCACGCCCTTGATGGCGGGGATGTTGAGCTCCATCGGGCCGGTCTTGTTGTCGAAGCCCCAGGCGCCCAGGTCGAGCGCGCGCTTGTAGGCGGCCGCCGCGTCCTGCACGCGGATGGCGATCGCGCACACCGACGGGCCGTGGTGGCGGGCGAAGCGCTGCGCGAACGAGTCCTGCTCGGCGTTGATGATGAAATTGATGCCGCCCTGGCGGTACAAGGTCACATCTTTATGACGGTGGCGGGCGATGGCGGTGAAGCCCATGCGCTCGAACAGCGCGCCGAGCGCTTTCGGATCGGGGGCGGCGTATTCGACGAACTCGAAACCGTCGGTCCCCATCGGGTTGTCCCAAGGCTGGAATTGCATGCGTGTCTCCTGGTTAGAATAGCGCCAGTATAGTCCCGCGCCCCAGGCATTAAATTGCAAACAATTCCCACCTCCGACCGTTTTGCGCAATAATATTGCCTCAACACTGAATATTTGAGGTATTTATGACCAAAATTGCGCTGGATAAAACCGATCGTAAGATTCTGTCCATATTGCAGGCCGACGGCCGGCTGTCGAACCAGGACGTGGCCGAGCTGGTCGCGCTGTCGCCGTCGCCGTGCCTGCGCCGCATCAAGCGGCTGGAGGAAGCGGGCGTGATCCGCCAATACGTGGCGCTGCTGGACCCGGACAAGATCGGCCTGGGCCTGCTGGCTTACGTCAACGTACGCCTCGAGAAGCACAGCGACGCCGCAGCGCATAGCAATGCGCGCGCCCTGGGCGTGAATCCGAGCGGCACCTCGCCGCGCGCCGACTTCGCGGTGGCGGTCGAACAGTGGCCGGAAGTGGTCGCCTGCTACGCCATGACCGGCGAAATGGATTACCTGCTGCGCGT
>DATMSN010000782.1:0-2159 GCA_035565375.1 Duganella sp.
CAGCCGCCGCCGCGGGCGGACTTCCCCGCGTGGTTCGGCAAGCTGCACCCGCTGGTGCCGATCCGCCGCCAGATCTACATCGGCACCGCCAGCCTGGTGCTGGAGTTCGATCCGGCGCTGCCGGTGGCCGCCGTGTGGGCCTCGGTCTGGAAGCAGATGGTCATCACCGCACTCAACGTCACCGTCATCTACACGCTGCTGGGGATTATCATCTTCGCCAACAAGCGCATGCTCAAGCGCCTCAACGACGCCACCCGGCGCTTCCAGGGCGGCGAGCACGACGTGCGGCTGCCGGTCGGCGGCACGCTGGAGGCGCGCATGCTGGCGGTCACCTTCAACAACATGGCGCAGCGCGTGCAGGCCCTGGTCGACAAGCTGCAGCTGAGCGAAAAGGAGCTCAGCGAACAGCTCAACCGCACGCTGGCGGCGCAGGACCAGTTGCAGGCGCAAAAGGAGCGCATCGAGGTGACGCTGGCGTCGATCGGCGACGCCGTCATCACCACCGACCTGACCGGAAAAATCGAATCGATCAACCAGGTCGCCCAGCAGCTCACCGGCTGGCCGGAGGCGCGCGCGCGCGGCATGGAGCTGCACCAGGTGTTCGTGCTGGCGAATAACTTCGGCCAGCACTCGCTGCTCAAGGCGATGTCGGCGATTTACGGCGGCGGCGAGGTGGTCAAGGTCGGCAACCAGAGCCTGCGCAACCGCGCCGGCCAGACCTTGACGGTGGAGTACACGGCCAACGGCATCCGCGCCGCCCACGGCGAGGTGCAAGGTTCGGTGCTGGTGTTCCGCGACGTGACCGAACGCCGCCAGCTGATGCAGCAGATCTCCTGGCAAAGCAACCACGATATCCTGACCGGCCTGCCCAACCGCGCGGCGCTGGCGGCGCGCTTCGAAAACGAGGTCGCGCACGCGCGCGAGCGGGACTATCTGCTGGCCGTGTGCCTGTTCGACCTGGACCACTTCCAGCAGGTCAACGACTCGCTGAGCCACTCCATCGGCGACGAGGTGCTCAAGCAGGTGGCCAGCCGCCTGCACGATTTCGCCGGCCAGCGCCACTACGTCGCGCGCCTGGGCGGCGACGAATTCGTCCTGCTGCTGCCGGAGATGCACTCGCGCGTGGCCGTCGAGGTGGCGATGGAACGGCTCATGACGGCGCTGTCGCGCGACTACCTGTGCGAGGGCCAAACGGTGGCGATGTCAGCCAGCGTCGGCGTCGCCGTCTACACCGGCAACGAGGTGAGCGCCGACAGCCTGCTGCGCCAGGCCGACCAGGCGCTGTACCAGGCCAAGATCATGGGCCGCAAACGCTTCCACTTCTTCGACGCGGACCTCGACGAGCAGGTGCGCACCCACCACAACCGCCGCACCGAGGTGCGCTCGGCCCTGCGCGCCGGCGAGCTGCGGCTGTACTACCAGCCCAAGCTGAACATGCGCAAAGGCCGCATCATCGGCATGGAGGCGCTGCTGCGGTGGCAGCATCCGGCGCGCGGCATCGTCGGACCGATGGAGTTCCTGCCCATCGTCGAACACAGCGACGTGATCGTCGACATCGGCGAATGGGTGCTGCGCGAAGCCTTGCGCCAGCTGCAGCAATGGCGCGCCTTCGATCCGGCGTGGGTCATCAGCGTCAACATCGCCGCCCGCCATTTCCAGCGCAGCGATTTCGTCGACCGCCTCACCACGATCCTGTCCGAGTTCCCGGACGTGCCGCCGCACATGCTGGAGCTGGAAATCCTCGAGTCGTCGGCGCTGAGCGACATCAATCACGTGCGCAGCATCATGCTCGATTGCCAGGCGCTGGGCATCGGGTTCGCACTCGACGATTTCGGCACCGGCTATTCGTCGATGTCCTACCTCAAGCGGCTGCCGGCGGACGTGTTGAAGATCGATCAAAGCTTCGTGCGCAACATGCTGGTCGACCGCGACGACCTGCATCTGGTCAGCGCGGTCATCGGCCTGGCCAAGTCGTTCGGGCTGGGCGTGATCGCCGAGGGCGTCGAGACGGTCGAGCACGGCGCCATGCTGATGCGGCTGGGCTGCGACCTGGTGCAGGGCTACGGCATCGCGCGTCCGATGCCGGCCGACGAGGTGCTGGAGTGGGTCGCCGGCTTCGACATGGCGCCGACATGGCAAGCCGCCGCCGGGTTGCCGCC
>DATMSN010000783.1:0-1707 GCA_035565375.1 Duganella sp.
GATGGCGCGGCCGATGCGGCGCCCGGCGCCGGTCACGAGGGCGACGCGGACGCCGTCCGGCGGGGTGTGGTGTCGATCGTGCTGCGTTGTCGTCATGGCTGATGTTAAAAAAATGTTGTGGGTTGCTTGGGGGTTGCGCGCGCCGATTCGCTACAATGCCGGTATGTCCCTACCCGTACCCTCTAGCGACGCGCTGGCCGCGTCCCACGCCCTGCAACGCCTGATCGCCGCCGACATCGAACGCCACGACGGCGCGATTTCCTTCGCCCGGTATATGGAATTGGCCCTGTACGCGCCCGATCTGGGCTACTACAGCGGCGGCTCCGCCAAACTTGGCAAAGATGGCGATTTTACAACCGCGCCGGAAATGACGCCGCTGTTCGGCGCCGCGCTGGCACGCGTGGCAGCCGCTATTATCGCCCAAAGCGCGCCGCGCATCCTCGAATTCGGCGCCGGCACCGGCCAGCTGGCGTTCGACATCCTCACCGCGCTGGCGGCCGACGGCGTGGCCGTGGAGCGCTATTTCATCGTCGAGCTGTCCGGCGAACTGCGCGCGCGCCAGCGCGAGCGCCTGCGCGACTTCCCGCAGGTGGAGTGGCTCGACGCCCTGCCCGACGCGTTCGACGGCGTCGTCTTCGGCAACGAGGTGCTCGACGCCATGCCGGTGCAACTGGTCACCCGGCACCCGGAGGGCTGGCAGGAGCTGATGGTGACGGTGCGCGACGGCCGCTTCGACTGGCTCGAGGCGCCGGCCGCGCCGGAGCTGCTGGCGCGGATCGAACGCCAGATCGCCGATCACGCCGGGCTGCCGGTCGGTTACGTCACCGAGGTGCACGGCGTGGCCTGCGGCTTCATGGCCACCCTGGCCCGCATGCTGCGCGACGGCGGCGCCAACGCCGCCTTCCTGTTCGATTACGGCTTCCCCGCGCACGAATATTATCTGGGCCTGCGCGCCACCGGCACCTTGATGTGCCACTACCGCCACCACGCCCATCCCGACCCGTTCTATTATCCGGGCCTGCAGGACATCACCGCCCACGTCGACTTCACGGCGATGGCGCTGGCGGCGCAGGACGCCGGCACCGGCGTGCTGGCCTACCTGAACCAGGCCGCGTTCCTGATCGGCGCCGGCATCGGCGAGCTGCTGCTGCGCACCGACCCGGCCGACACGCTGAACTACCTGCCGCGCGCGGGCGCCGTGCAAAAACTGCTGTCGCCGGCGGAAATGGGCGAGCTGTTCAAGGTCTTGGTGATAGGAAAGAACGTAACGTTGCCCGAAACCATCGCAATGCATGACCGCAGTCATCGTTTGTAGACAAAATGGCACAATAGCCGGAAAAGCAAAGCCCCGGCGCGCCCGATCGGCGCGATGCGGGGGCGAAGATCGGCTATGATGGAAGATCGAGCGCCGCTAAGCCATATGGAACAATGGGAAAGATACACACACATTATGACAACCTGAAGGTGTCGCGCATGGCGCCGCAGGAAGTCATACGTGCCGCCTACAAGGCCCTCAGCCAGAAATACCACCCGGACAAAAATCCGGGTGACGAGAAGGCTGCGCGCATCATGGCCATTCTCAACAGCGCCTACGACACGCTGTCCGACACCCAGCGCCGCCGCGAGCACGACGAGTGGATCGCCGCCGAGGAGTGGGAGATCGAGTGGCTCGAGAGCACCCGCGGCGAGGACCGCGGCGAGCGGCCG
>DATMSN010000784.1:0-2823 GCA_035565375.1 Duganella sp.
CCGCGCAGCGCCAGCCAGGCGTGGTGCAGCACCAGGTACAGGCCGTGCAGGCCGCCCCACGCGACAAAGGTCCAGCCGGCGCCGTGCCACAGCCCGCCCAATATCATGGTCAGCATCAGGTTGCGGTAGCGCGCCGGCTGTCCCGAGCGGTTGCCGCCCAGCGGCACATACAGATAGTCGCGCAGGAAGCGGGACAAGGTCATGTGCCAGCGGCGCCAGAACTCGCCGATGTTGGCGGCCTGGTACGGCGAATTGAAATTGAGCGGCAGCTTGACGCCGAACAGCCGCGACAAGCCGATCGCCATGTCCGAATAGCCGGAAAAATCGAAGTACAGCTGCATCGTGTAGGCCAGCGCGCCTATCCACGCCTCGATCAGTTGCGGCTCGGCGCCGGCGCCGAACACCGGCGCCACCAGCACCGACAAGGGATCGGCCAGGAAGATCTTCTTGGCCAGCCCCATGACGAAGATCGAGATGCCGACGGCGAAGTCGGCCGCGTTCGGCGCCGGACGGGTGTCGAACTGCGGCATCATTTCCTTGTGATGCAGTACCGGGCCGGCGATCAGGTGCGGGAAGTAGCTGACGAACAAGGTGTAATGCGTGAAGCGGTACTCTCCGGCCAGCCCCCGGTGGCAATCGACCAGAAAGGCGATCTGCGTGAACGTGAAAAACGAGATGCCGATCGGCAAAACGACCGCCCAGCCCGGCAAGTGCGCGCCCGCCACGTGGTTGAGGCTGTCGATGAAGAAGTTCGCGTATTTATAATAGGCCAGCAGCGACAGGTTGGCCGCCAGCGCGAACACCAGCCAGCGCTTTCGTCGTCCGCCGCCGGCGGCGATGCGCAGGCCGCACCGGTAGTTGAACAGTATCGACGCCAGCAGCAACGGCAGGTAGCGCGCATCCCAGTAGCCGTAGAAGAACAGCGACGCCAGCGCCAGCCAGCCGGCGGTCCAGCGGGGCCGCCAATGCGCAAGCAAACAATATCCCGCGTACACCACCGGCAAATACAACAACAAAAAGCTCAGCGAATTAAACAGCACGACGCGCTTCCTGCTTGGCGCAGCCGCGCCGGTACAGCTCCTGGTAGCAATCGGCGATCTGCATGGCGACGCGCTGCCACGTGAATTTCTCCACCAGCGCGCGCACTTCGGCGCGCCGTGGCGGCCGCGCGACGAAATCGACGATGGCCGTGCACAGGGCGTCGGTATCGTTCCAGCGCAACTGCCGCAGCGCGAAGCCGCTGGCCGGCAGGCTCAGCGCGCTTTCGTTGGTCATCACCACCGGCGTGCCGGCCGCCAACGCCTCCAGCACCACCAGCGGATAGACCTCGCCCTGGCTGGGCAGCGCCAGCACCGAGGCGGCCGCGTAGGCGCTGGCCAGCAGCGTGTCGTTGTGGTCGAGCTGGCCGAGCCAGTGCACCCTCGGCGAAGCCAACAACTCCTGCAGGTAGTCCTCGTGCTGGCGCTGCGCGCTGCCGATCAGCACGATGGGCAGTTCGCGCTTCTCCAGCGCCTTCACCAGCGCCAGTTGGTTCTTGTACGGTGAAATCGCGCCCACCATCAGCACGAACGGGCCATTCAAACCCGTGTGCCGCACAAAGGCTTGGCGGTCGGAACTGAAAAAACGCGGGCTGATGCCGTTCGGTAGCATCCGTATCTTGCCGCCGTCGGTGCGGAACCCGTCGACGATGGCGGCCCGCTCGGCCGGCCCCAGCGCGATGACCATCTGCGCCAGCTGCAGCGCGCGCTTGGTTTGCGCGTAGCTGGTCTGCACGTTCCATCCGGTCAGGTGGCCTGTCAAGCCGTCGGCCAGCCGCGCCCGCAGGCCGGCCGACTTGGTCCAGCTCGGCGACAGCAAGGCCGACAGCGCCACCGGCACGCCCATCTCGGTGGCCAGCTCCACCAGCCGGTAATTGCCGTTGATGGCGGAAAACACATGGATGACGTCGAAGCTATCGAGCCGCTGGTGGTTGGGGTCGACCAGCTCCACCTGCAGCGTCGGCACTTTCAGCTGGCGCAGCGCGTCCATCGTCGACCGCACTTGCACCTGCAAGCCGCCCTCGCGCTGGAACAGCATGGGATATGACAGGATTCCGACTCGCATACGTTATCCTTCGCGGTGTGTGTGGTTGGCGGCGCCCGCCTTGGCAAATAGCGCGCCATGCTGACCATGCTATACAAGCCGGACCGGACCCCGATGATGCGTATCAAGAGAATTGCCGCGCCCGGCGACCACCATCACACCAGGCCGTCATAGAAGGCGCGCACCAGTTCGCCGACGACTTCCTCGCTGTAGCGTTGCTCGACCTCGGCCCTGCCCTTGCGCCCCATGACGGCGCGCCGCTCCGGATCGATCAACAGCGCGGCGACCATGGGCGCGGCGTTTTTCAGGTCGCCTTCGGGGATCAGGATGCCGCCCTCGCTGCCGCGCAGGATGTCGGCGCTGCCCGGCACGTTGGTCGCCACGGCCGGGACGCCGCAGGCCATCGCCTCGATCGTCGAGATGCCGAAGCCCTCGTTGCGGCTCAACAGCAGGTGCACGTCCAGCGCCGGCAGCAACTCCTCGACGGCCGGCACGAAGCCGGTGAAGATCACGTACCCCGCCAGGCCCATGCGGTCGGCCTGCCTTTTGACGTCCGCCTCCAGCGGACCGGTGCCGGCCAGCACCAGATACAGGTCGGGAAAGGCCTTGCGCAACATGCCCAGCATCGCCAGCGCCATGCCCGGCTGTTTCTGCTCCGACAAGCGCCCGACCGAACCGATCACCAGCGCGTCGTCCGGCACCCGCAGCCTGCGCCGCGCCGCCAGCCGCAACGCCGCCGAC
>DATMSN010000785.1:0-2269 GCA_035565375.1 Duganella sp.
CCAGGCCGCGCAGCACGATCGGCCCGGTGGCGGCCAGGATCTCGTCGGTCAGCCCGTGCGGGCCGACGCCGGCGATCTCGCGGATGGCCTTAGGCATGGCGCGCGTTCTTGCGGTCGATCAGCGCGCGGAAGTTCGACAGCGACGCGATCACCATGTAGATCGCGTGCAGGTGGCCGCCCGCGTGCAGTTTGGCGATGGCGTCGCCGCCCAGGGACGACAGGCGGTCTTCGTTGATCGTGTAAAAACCGGCCAGGCGGTTTTGCGAGCCGTCGTCCAGGCCGACGTCGAGCACGAAGCTTTCCAGCAGTTCGTGCTCGCGCAGGGCGGCCAGGAAGGCCGGCGTGTCCTGCAGGCCGTGGTGGATCGCCGCCAGCAGCGAGTTGCGCTGCTCGAGGAAATCGGTGATGCCGCCGTGCGGCTTGAACACCTCCTCGCCCTCGCTGTCGCTGACGCGCGGGTTTTCGATATCGATGTGCACCGTCAGCTCCTGGCCGTCCGGGCCGCCCAGGCCGATCAGGAAGGGCTGGCGCTCGATCATCATCGGGATATACATCGCGTCCCAGCGCTCGCCGTCCAGGAAAAGGTTTTCATCCTGTTGAAAACCAAGCAGCGCGATCGGCTCGACATCCTGGCCATCGGCGGTTTGGCGGAAGACGATCGGGTAGCACGCCTGGATGTTGCGGAACTCGTCCGGGAAGGTCGGCGCCGCCATCTGCGCGTCGCCGAAGCGCGCGCCGCGCCGGGTGATCACGCGCAGGTTCTTGTGGTCTATGTTATTGAGTAATACTGGTTTTGGCATGACTTGTCTCTGTTAATAGTTATGTGCGCAAGCCGTGGCGCTTGATGTGCTCTATCAGCTCGCGGTTGGTGGGAAGCGCGTCCAGCATCTTCTGTGTCAGGGCGGCCGCTTCACGGAAATAGCCGTCGGCCATCGCCGCTTCGTGCGGGTGCTGCTTGGTGAATTCGGTGGTGTGGCCCATGCCGTACAGCACGTACTGGTAGCTGGCCGACGGGAACACTTCCTCGATGCGGTTGAAATCGCTGCGCGACGGCGCGCGGTGGCGCCACAACGTCAGCAGCTCGCCCAGCCGCCCGGGGACGTCGGCTGTGTTATCGCGCCAGTAGGCGCTGTCGCGGCGCCGGCTCAGCACGTAGTGGAGTTTCAGGAAATCGATCACCCGCTCCCAGCGGTAGGTGAAGTGCTCGTTGAACCGCCTGGCGACGATGTCCATCGCCGCGCGCGTGGCGGGCATGTCGTCGCTGAGCATGCCGGCCGACATTTCCACCAGCGCCAGGGCGGACGCCTCCAGCGGTTCGATGAAGCCGGCCGACAGGCCGATGGCGACGCAGTTGCGGTGCCAGAACTTGGCGCGGTAGCCGGGATCGAACGTCAGCTTGCGCGGCGCCGGGATGTCCTCCGGGCCGCCGCTGGCCGCGATGTAGGCGCGCAGTTCCGCCTCGGCCCGGTCGTCGCCGATGTGCGCGCTGGAATACACGTGGCCGACGCCGCGCCGGCTCGGCAGGCCGATGTCCCAGATCCAGCCGGCGCTTTGCGCGGTGGACGAGGTCTGCGAGGCGATCGGATGGTTGTCGCCGGGGTAGGGGATCTGCACCGCCAGCGCCGAGTCGTTGTACAGCACATGCTTTTGCGACAGGAAATCGATGTCGTAGTGCTTGCCCAGCAGCAGCGATTGCATGCCGGTGCAGTCGATGAACAGGTCGCCTTCGAGCGCGCCGTGGCGTTGCGTGCGCAGCGCGGCGATGTCGCCGTTGGCGGCGGAGTCGATGCCGGTCACGTGGTCCGGCACGTAATGCACGCCCAGGTTCTCCAGGCAATGCTTGCGCAGGAACTGGCCGAACTTGCCGGCGTCGAGGTGGTAGCCGTAGTTGGCCACCGAGGCGAATTCCGGCGTGGCGGCCTGCTTGGGCGCCTTGCCCCGCGCACACAGGTGCGGCTGGTAGCTGACCAGGTCGGCGAACGGCACGTCGGCATGCCGCGCCAGCCAGTGTTCCGGCATGTTCGCTTCGCCGTAGCCCTGTGGCAACACGAACGGATGGAAATAGTAATCGTCGGCGGCGCCGGTGCGCCAGCCGTTGAAGCGCGAGCCCTGTTTGAACGAGGCGTCGCATTGGCGGAAGAAGTCGGATTCGGACACGCCGATGCGGCGCAAGGTGTCGCGCATGCTCGGCCAGGTGCCTTCGCCGACGCCGATCGGGGCGACGTCGGGCGACTCGACCAGCGTGACCCGCAGGCCCGACGGCGAGGCC
>DATMSN010000786.1:0-4434 GCA_035565375.1 Duganella sp.
GCCCGTGTCGGCGTCCGCCTGGCCGGCATCGGGGTTGAACGGCGTCTTGCCGGGGGCTTTCAGGATGCGCTTGGCCGGCACCGAGGGCGGCGGCGGGCGGTCCGACAATTGTTTGATGCCCTTGTCATCGATCCAGATGTACTGCGCCAACGCCGCGCGCGGCAGACCCAGCGCCAGCAGCACAACGAAGACGGCGGAAGATTTGGCGAGCGGAAAGTGCGCTCGGCGCGTGCTGCGAAGGTGATCCATGGTGCGCTCCGGTAACGATGGAGCTGATTTCGCCATGATTCGGCCCGGGTGTCAACCGATGTTGCGCGCCGTGATGCCGGGCCGGGGTATTTGCGGCGCCAGCGCGTGCCGGCGCCGCAATCATCGCGCCGCTTACGCTTCCAGGGCTACTTTGGCATGTTTCTTACGGCCTTTAACGCGCGTGCACAAGCCAAGTGCGGCCAAGCCTGCGCCCATCATGACGAACGGCGGCAACTCCGGCACCGGACTCGGCACAGTGGCCGGCTCCGGGATCGCCACTGGTACCGTGTCGAACGAGAACGAGATCGAGGTGATGCCCATTGAACCAGCGCGCGGATACAGGGTGTAATACTCGAACATGACGGCTTGGAGATAGTCGTAAGTGCCGGTAGCGCCGGAAGGGGGGGAGGTGAAATTCCAGACGCCGCCGCCCGGGGCGGCCAGCTCGTCGTACCAGCCGACTTCCGCTGAGCCCAGAAGCTCGGCGTCCATCGGGCCGCAGGTATGCGGGCAGCGGGGCAAAAATACGCCGATCCGGATGTCCATGCCGGCGGTGTAGTTGCCACTATAGTTACCGGTGTCGGCGCCGGTATTGGGGTCGATAGTGCCGGGGGCGTCGAGCTGGTATTGCCCTCTCACCGTGAAGCTGATATTTCCGGTCAGCGCCCGTCCGGGGTGAGCGTACACGGCGAAGACGTTCTCGATGTCGCTCCACATGGGAATCTGCTCCGCCGGGTAGGGGCCGTTGGTAATGAATGTGAACGAATCGTCGCCCGAATAAACGGCCTGGAAGTAACTGTTGTCGAACTCCACATCAACGTCCGTGCCATTTGTCACGCTTCGCGCCATGGCCGGCTCCATGGTGGCGGCGAGTAATACCGCAGCCGAAAATATTAATAGGTATTTTTTCACGCGATTTTTCCTTTTGTGTGACGTCACAGTTTAGTTGACCCTAGCGGCAATGACAAAATGTCAATAACGTGATCTATTGTACAATTTTGTTGGCAGTCAAGCTATCCAAATGTAACAAACAGGAAATATCGCGGTGTGGGGCGGGCCTGGCGACGCCGCGCAAGCCCGCTGGCGGCAAACAAGTTCCAGACAGAACGCTTCATTCTCTGTATAATCTGCTTTTGCGCCTATAGGAATTGCTATGCGTCTTCTCCAAAAAGCACTCACGTTCGATGACGTGCTTCTCGTCCCAGCGTACTCGAATGTTCTGCCTGCCGATACGTCCCTCAAAACTCGTCTGACCCGCAATATCACGTTGAACATTCCGCTGCTGTCGGCGGCGATGGATACCGTGACCGAAGGCCGTCTGGCGATCGCCATGGCGCAAGAGGGCGGCATCGGCATCATCCACAAGAACCTGAATCCGAAGGATCAGGCGCGCGAGGTGGCCAAGGTCAAGCGTTTCGAGGCCGGCGTGCTGCGCGACCCGATCACGATTCCGCCGACGATGAAAATCCGCGACGTCATCAAGCTGACCGAGCAGTACGGCATCTCCGGCTTCCCGGTGGTCGAGGGCAAGGAAGTGGTCGGCATCATCACCAACCGCGACCTGCGTTTCGAACAGGAACTGGACGCCGAGGCGCGCGCCAAGATGACGCCGCGCGAAAAGCTGGTGTTCATCAAGGAAAGCGCCGAGGGCGCCGACCGCGACGAAGCCAAGCGCCTGATGAACAAGCACCGCCTCGAGCGCGTGCTGGTGGTCAACGACGCCTTCGAGCTGCGCGGCCTGATCACCGTCAAGGACATCCAGAAATCGACCGAGCACCCGCTGGCGTCGAAGGATACACAAGGCAAGCTGCTGGTCGGCGCCGCCGTCGGCGTCGGCGCCAAGGATGAGGAACGCATCGAGCTGCTGGTCGCCGCCGGCGTCGACGTGCTGGTGGTCGACACCGCCCACGGCCACTCGCAAGGCATCCTCGACCGCGTGAAATGGATCAAGGCCAAGTTCCCGCACGTGGACGTCATCGGCGGCAACATCGCCACCGCCGCCGCCGCCAAGGCGCTGGTCGAATACGGCGCCGACGCGGTCAAGGTCGGCATCGGCCCGGGCTCGATCTGCACCACCCGCATCGTCGCCGGCGTCGGCGTGCCGCAGATCACCGCCATCTCCAACGTCGCCGAGGCGCTCGAAGGCACCGGCGTGCCATGCATCGCCGACGGCGGCATCCGCTTCTCGGGCGACATCTCCAAGGCGCTGGCCGCCGGCGCGTCGACCGTGATGATGGGCTCGATGTTTGCCGGCACCGAAGAGGCGCCGGGCGAAGTGATCCTGTATCAGGGCCGCTCGTACAAGTCGTATCGCGGCATGGGTTCGCTCGGCGCGATGAGCGACGGCTCGGCCGACCGCTACTTCCAGGACGCCACGATGAAGGCCGACAAGTTCGTGCCCGAAGGTATCGAAGGGCGCGTGGCCTACAAGGGCAGTGTGCTGGCGATCATCTTCCAGCTGGTCGGCGGCGTGCGTCAATCGATGGGTTACTGCGGCTGCGCCACCATCGACGAGCTGCGCAACAAAGCCGAGTTCGTCGAGATCACCTCGGCCGGCATGCGCGAATCGCATGTGCACGACGTGCAAATCACCAAGGAAGCGCCGAACTACCGTTCCGGCGACTAAGCAGTCCTTGCGACGCCGGCTAGTCAGCCGGCGTTTTTCCATTCCAGACCTCTTCTGTAGATATCCATGCATTCTAAAATCCTCATTCTCGATTTCGGCTCCCAAGTCACCCAACTGATCGCCCGCCGCGTGCGCGACTCCGGCGTGTTCTCGGAAGTGTTCCCGTACGACGTCAGCGACGAGTTCGTGCGCAACTACGGCGCCGCCGGCGTGATCCTGTCGGGCAGCCACAGCTCGACGCTGGAAGGCGACGCCCCGCGCGCGCCGCAAGCCGTGTTCGAGCTGGGCGTGCCGGTGCTGGGGATCTGCTACGGCATGCAAACGATGGCCGCACAGCTGGGCGGCAAGGTGGAAAACGGCCTGGTGCGTGAATTCGGCTACGCCGAGGTGCGCGCGCGCAGCCATACCAAACTGCTCGACGGCATCAACGACTTCGTCACCGACGAGGGCCACGGCATGCTCAAGGTCTGGATGAGCCACGGCGACAAGGTGCTGGAAATGCCGCCGAACTTCAAGCTGATGGCCAGCACGCCAAGCTGCCCGATCGCTGCCATGGCCGACGAGGACAAACGGTTTTACGCCGTGCAGTTCCACCCGGAAGTGACGCACACGGTGCAGGGCAAGGCCATCCTCGGCCGCTTCGTGCACGAGATCTGCGGCTGCAAATCGGATTGGAACATGCCGGACTACATCAGCGAAGCGGTCGAGAAGATCCGTGCGCAGGTCGGCACCGACGAGGTCATCCTCGGCCTGTCGGGCGGCGTCGATTCGTCCGTGGCCGCCGCGCTGATCCACCGCGCCATCGGCGACCAGCTGACCTGCGTGTTCGTCGACCACGGCCTGCTGCGCCTGGACGAGGGCAAGATGGTCATGGACATGTTCGCCAAGAACCTGGGCGTGAAGGTGATCCGCATCGACGCCGAAGACCAGTTCATGGGCCACCTGGCCGGCGTCGCCGATCCGGAGCAAAAGCGCAAGATCATCGGCCGCGAGTTCGTCGAGGTGTTCAACGCCGAGTCGGGCAAGCTGGTCAACGCCAAATGGCTGGCGCAGGGCACCATCTACCCGGACGTGATCGAATCGGCCGGCAAGGGCAAGAAGGGCCAGACCATCAAGAGCCACCACAACGTCGGCGGCCTGCCGGAGCACATGAAGCTGTCGCTGCTCGAACCGCTGCGCGAGCTGTTCAAGGACGAGGTGCGCAAGCTGGGCGTGGCGCTTGGCCTGCCGCACGACATGGTCTACCGCCACCCGTTCCCGGGTCCGGGCCTGGGCGTGCGCATCCTGGGCGAGGTGAAGAAGGAGTTCGCCGACCTGCTGCGCCGCGCCGACGCCATCTTCATCGAAGAGCTGCGCAACACGCCGTACGAGTTCATCGCCGGCCAGGCGGTCGATGCGGACAACCTGCCGAAGAACTGGTACGAGGCGACCAGCCAGGCGTTCGCGGTGTTCCTGCCGGTCAAATCGGTGGGCGTGATGGGCGATGGCCGCACCTATGAATATGTCGTCGCGCTGCGCGCGGTGCAGACGCAGGACTTCATGACGGCGCACTGGGCGCA
>DATMSN010000787.1:0-3417 GCA_035565375.1 Duganella sp.
GGCCATCGCCGCGCCGGTGCTGTAGCCCGGTGCCGCGTCGCCGCTGATGCGGATGGCCGGATAGCCGTTGTAGCGCACCGTCTGCGTGGCGCCCGTGACCCACTTGGTGGTCGCGAAGGCCGACAGCAGCGCCGCGCCCAGCATCGCTGTTGCCAACTGCGTGGCCAGCGGCGTCGCGCGCGCGGCGGGGAGGGAGCGGTTAGTCATAGGTCTCATGCTTTTTGTCGTCCATTTCGTGAGCGGCCAGTTTGCGCTGGCGTTCGCTGCCCTTGAAGATCTTGCGGATCACCACGAAGAATACCGGCACCAGGAACACCGCCAGCACGGTCGCCGTGATCATGCCGCCCATCACGCCGGTGCCGATGGCGCGTTGGCTGGCCGAACCGGCGCCGGTGGCGATCACCAGCGGCAGCACGCCGAGGATGAAGGCGAGCGAGGTCATGATGATCGGGCGGAAGCGCAGGTGCACCGCCTCCAGCGTCGCCTCGATCAGCCCCATGCCCTGCGCCTGCAGGTCCTTGGCGAATTCGATGATCAGGATCGCGTTCTTGGCCGACAGACCGATGATGGCGATCAGGCCGACCTTGAAGTACACGTCGTTGGGCAGGTCGCGGATGTGGGCGCCGAGCAGCGCGCCCAGGATCCCCAGCGGCACCACCAGCAGCACGGCGATCGGGATCGATTCGCTTTCATAGAGCGCGGCCAGCACCAGGAAGGCGGCCAGCAGCGACAGCGCGAACAGCGCCGGCGCCTGCGAGCCGGAGGTCTTCTCCTCCAGCGACTGGCCGGTCCATTCGACACCGAAGCCGGGCGGCAGCTGCGCGGCCAGGCGTTCCAGTTCCGCCATCGCCTCGCCGGTCGAGCGGCCGGGGGCGGCGTCGCCGGTCAGCTTGATGGCGGGGTAGCCGTTGTAGCGCACCAGCTGCACCGGGCCTTGGATCCAGCGCGATGCGGCGAACGAGGAGAACGGCACCATGGCGCCGCTGGCGCTGCGCACGTTGAGTTGCATGATGTCCTCGGGCTGCAGGCGGCGCGGCGCGTCGGCCTGCACGATCACGCGCTGCTGGCGGCCGGCGCTGGCGAAGTCGTTGACGTACGACGAGCCGAGCGCGGTCGACAGCATGGCGTTGATGTCGGCGAAGGTGACGCCCAGCGCGTTGGCCTTCTCGCGGTCGATGTCGAGCTGCAGCTGCGGCGCGTCCTCCAGCCCCTCGGGCCGCACGCCCTTGAGGATGGTGCTCTTGGCGGCCAGGCCGAGCAGCTGGTTGCGCGCGGCGATCAGCGCGTCGTGGCCCTGCGAGCTGCGGTCCTGCAGGCGCGCGGTGATGCCGGTGGCGTTGCCCAGCTCACGGATGGGGGGAGGGCTGAGCGGGAAGATGATGGCGTCCGGGATGCCCGACAGCGCGCCCATGGCGCGCGCGGCGATGGCCTGCGCCGAGTCCTCCGGTCCGCGCTCCTTCCAGTCCTTGAGCGGCACGAACACCAGGCCGACGTTCTGGCCGTTGCCGGAGAAGCTGAAGCCGGCCACCGCGATGGTGCGGGCCACGGCCGCCTGCTTGCGGAAGTATTCGTCGGCCTGCGCCAGCACCGCCTGCGCGCGGTTGCGCGAGGCGCCCGGCGGCAGCTGGACGTTGGCGATCAGGTAGCCCTGGTCCTCGTTGGGCAGGAACGACGACGGCAGGCGCGCGTACAGCCAGCCGACCACGCCGCACAGCAGCGCGAACACGACCAGATAGCGGCCGGTGCGCTTGAGCATTTTGGCGATGATGCCCTGGTAGCCGCTGGCGGTGACGGCGAAGCGGCGGTTGAACCAGCCGAAGAAGCCCTTCTTCTCGTGGTGGTGGCCCGCCTCGACCGGTTTGAGCATGGTCGCGCACAGTGCCGGCGTCAGGGTCAGCGCCATCAGCGCCGAGAATCCCATGGCCGATACCATCGCCAGCGAGAACTGGCGGTAGATGGCGCCGACGGCGCCGCCGAAGAAGGCCATCGGGATGAACACCGCCACCAGCACCAGCGTGATGCCGACGATGGCGCCGGTGATCTGCGACATCGCCTTGCGGGTGGCGTCGCGCGGCGACAGCCCTTCCTCGCTCATGATGCGCTCGACGTTCTCCACCACCACGATGGCGTCGTCGACCAGGATGCCGATCGCCAGCACCATGCCGAACATGGTGAGCACGTTGATCGAGAAGCCGAACAGCTGCATCATGGCGAAGGTGCCCATCAGCGCGATCGGCACGACGATGGTCGGGATCAGGGTGTAGCGGATGTTCTGCAGGAAGATGTACATGACGATGAACACCAGCAGCACCGCCTCGAGCAGCGTCTTGACCACTTCCTCGATCGAGATCTTGACGAAGGTCGAGGTGTCGTACGGGATCGTGTATTGCACGCCCGGCGGGAAGTACTTGGCCAGTTCGTCCATCTTGGCGCGCACCGAGGTGGCCGTCTGCAGCGCGTTACCGGTCAGCGACAGCTGCACGGCGACGGCGGCGAACGGCGCGCCGTTCAGGCGCGCGCTGATGTTGAAGTTGGCGCCGCCCATTTCGATGCGGGCCACGTCCTTCAGGCGCACCACCGAGCCGGCGGTGTTCGAGCGCAGCACGATCTGGCCGAATTCGGTGGTCGACGACAACTGGCCGGTGACCACGATCGGCGCCGAGTAGCTTTGCTGCGAGGGGCTGGGCAGGTCGCCCAGCGTGCCGGAGGTGACCTGGGCGTTCTGCGCGCGGATGGCGGCCGTGACGTCGGCCATGGTCAGCTTGAGGCCGACCAGCTTGGCCGGGTCGACCCAGACGCGCATGGCCCGCTCGGTGCCGAACAACTGCGCCTGGCCCACGCCCGGAATGCGCTTGATCTCGTTGACGACGTTGCGCGCCATGTAGTCGCCCAGGCCGGTCGGATCGAGCCGGCCGTCGGTCGAGGTCAGGCCGACGAACATCAGGATGTTCGAGCGCGCCTTATTGACCTGCACGCCCTGCTGGGTGACCGAGGCCGGCAGGCGCGATTCGACGCGCTTGATGCGGTTTTGCACGTCGACCGCCGCCAGGTCCGGATTGGTGCCGGGGACGAAGGTGACGGTGATGGTCACGGAGCCATTGGCCTCGCTTTGCGATTCGACGTACTGCAAGCCGTCGGCGCCGTTCATCTCCTGTTCGATGACGCTGGTGACGGCGTCGTCGAGCACCTGGGCGGTGGCGCCCGGATAGCTGGTGGTGACGACGATGGACGGCGGCGCGATGGTCGGGTACTGCGACACCGGCAGCACCGTGATCGCCAGCGCCCCGCCGAGCAGGATGAATAATGCGATCACCCACGCGAAGACGGGGCGGTCGATGAAGAACTTGGCCATCTGAGCTCCAGGTTATTTGGCGGCCGCGGGGGCGGCGGGGGCGGCTACGGCGGCAGGGGCGGCAG
>DATMSN010000788.1:0-2648 GCA_035565375.1 Duganella sp.
GCCAGCGGTTCGTCCGGGCGCTGCAGCAGGATGGTGCCGCGCGTGGCCATGCGCAGATAGGTCGCGCGCGACGGCTCGGGCAGCGCCTCGGCGGTCGAAATCAACTGCTCGGCGCGCTCCATGGCGTGGAAGTCGCGGTAGCGTTCGAAGGCGCGGGTGCGCTCGCCGACGGCCAGCCATTGCGTCAGCGCCGCCGAGGCGATGATGCCGAACAGCAGGGCGGCAAAGACGCGGCCGGTCATCGACCCGAGGAAGGCTTTCAAGGCAGCGGCTCCACCGTGACCTGGCCGGCCAGCACGTAGCCGCCGTTGCGCACGGTCTTGATAATTTGCGGCACGCGCGCGTCCTCGCCCAGCTTCTGGCGCAGGCGGCTGATCTGGATGTCGATCGAGCGGTCGAACGGGTCGGCGTCGCGGCCCTGCGTCAGGTTCAGCAGCTGGTCGCGGTTGAGCACGCGGTTCGGGTGTTCGAGGAAGACCTTGAGCAGGCGGAATTCGGCGCCCGACAGCATGATGACGATGCCGTCCGGGTTGAGCAGGTGGCGCGCGGTCAGGTCCAGCGTCCAGTTGGAAAAACGCATCTGCTGCGCCTTGTCGGCGGCGCCGCTGGGCATGGCGTTGCTGCGGCGCAGGACGCTGCGGATGCGCGCCAGCAACTCGCGCGGCTCGAACGGCTTGGGCAGGTAGTCGTCGGCGCCCATCTCGAGGCCGAGGATGCGGTCGAGCGGCTCGCCGCGCGCGGTCAGCATGATGACCGGCAAGGTCGACTGCGAGCGCAGCTTGCGGCACAGGGTCAGGCCGTCGTCGCCGGGCAGGTTCAGGTCCAGCACGACCAGGTCGGGTTTGGCTTCGTCGAGCATCTTCCACATGGCCACGCCGTCGGCGGCGCACAGCGCGCGGTAGCTGTTCGATTCCAGGTAGTCGGCCAGCAGGGTGCGGATGTCGCGGTCGTCGTCGACGATCAGAATAGTAGATGTGGGTTCCATGCCTTAATTATCCTTAGTTCGGAGGCGCCTGACCAATCACCAATTGTATCGTCTTGTATATAACCGACTATGCTTTCGGGTCGCGAAACATCTGGATACAAACCCGGTGATTCGGGAAACGTCATGGCAATCTTCGGCTGCGAAGATGGATTCAAGCGCGGAATCAAAACGCCGCGATACCGTACGAATCACTGAACTACTCATCGATAAAGGAAATGATCATGAACCTCTTCCGCAAAAGCATACTGGTCGGTTTCACGGTGCTGGGCATGGCCGCCGCGCACGCGCAGGACACGGCGCCGGCCACCGGCCACGACAAGGCCGCCACGATGGAGCAGCGCCGCGCCAAGATGTCGGAGATGTACGCCAAGCGCCAGGCCAAGCTGCACGACCTGCTGAAGCTGACGGCGCAGCAGGAATCGGCCTGGGCCACTTATCAGGCGGCGATCAAGCCGGCCATGCCGGACGGTCCGCGTCCGGAGCGCGGCGCGTTCGCCAAGCTGTCGGCGCCTGAACGTTTGAGCAAGATGATTGAAATGACCAAGCAGCGCGAAGCGAAAATGGAAGCGCATCTGACCGCGCTGACGGCGTTCTACGGGCAGCTGACGCCGGAGCAGAAGGCGGTGTTCGACGACCACGCGATGGGCGGCAAGCACGGCGGCCACGGCCAGCGCGGCGGCTGGCGCCATCACGGTTAATCTGGGCCGGCGCAAACCCGCACGGCCATGCGGGGTCGTACCCCTCGGGGTACGACCCCTAAGCGGTGCGGCATGCGTATCGGCGAACGCTTAAGGGTTTATGGAAACGCGCGGGACAGGGAATTGTGGAACTGGCCGGCGTTCTGGTAGCCGATCACGCGCGAACCCGGCACCTCCCTGCCCTTGCCGTCGAACAGGATAATCCCCGGCGGCCCGAACAGGCCAAACCGCTTCAGCATCGCCTTGTCGTCGGCATCGTTGGCCGTCACGTCGACCTGCAGCAGCACGGTGTCGGCCAGCTTGTCGCGCACCTTGGCATCGACGAAGGTCAGCTTCTCCATCTCCTTGCACGACACACACCAATCCGCGTAAAAATCCAGCATGGCGGTCTTGCCGCCGGTTTGCGCCAGCACCGCGTCCAGCTGCGCCACGGTCTTGATGCGCTGGAACGCCAGCGGCGCATGCTGCTTGCCGGTCAAATGCGCCAGCGGCGCCAGCGGATCGCGGCCGCCGCTGACCACGCCGACCAGTTGCGCCAGCCCGAGCAAGGCGGCCGCCACGCCCACCGTCTTGCCGACCCAGCGCCCGGAATTGAGCAGCAAATACATGCCGTAGCCGACCAGCAGCGCGGCCCAGCCCATCATCTGCACGGCCGCCGGCAGCACCGGCGACACCAGCCACCACGCCATCGCCAGCATCAGCACGCCGAAGAAGCGCTTGACCGCATCCATCCACTTGCCCGCCTTCGGCAGCAAGGCGCCGGCCGAGACGCCGACCAGAATCAGCGGCACGCTCATGCCGGCCGCCATCGCGAACAGCGCGCTACCGCCGATGACGACGTCGCGCGTCTGGCTGATGTAGACCAGCGCGGCGGCCAGCGGCGCGGCCACGCACGGTCCGACGATCAACGCCGAGATCGCGCCCATGATGAACACGCCGGCCAGCTTGCCCGACGATTGGCGATT
>DATMSN010000789.1:0-2023 GCA_035565375.1 Duganella sp.
GTGCGCCAGCAGCGCGGTGCGCTCCTGCACCGCGCGCTCGAGCCGGTCCATGCTCTGCAGGCCGCGCAGCGCGCTCGAGACGTGGTTGGCGATCAGCGCGAACAGCGCCTGGTCCTCCTGGCTGAAGGTGTGCCGCTTGTCGTAGCTTTGGATGACGATCGCGCCCAGCACCTGGTTGTTCTGGTCCAGCAGCGGGCAGCCCATCCAGTGCTCGGCGATGGTGCCGATGCCGAAGTCGGCGTTGTCCGCGCGCTTGGACACGTGCTCGGCGGCCGTCATCACCAGCGGCTTGCCGCTGGTGATGACGGCCGCCGTCGGCGACTCGCCCCGCTTGAGCTCGAACAATTCGTCGCCGCTGGGCGGCGCGTCGGCCTCGTCGACGTAATACACGAAGCGGACCTGGTTGACCGGCCCCTCGTGGTCGCTCAGCGCGACAAAGAAATTGGCCGCGTACATGATGCGGCCCAGCGCCGCATGCACGGCCTGCAGGAACTCGCTGATATCGGTGCAGGTGCTCGATTTCTGTCCGATTTCGAGCAACATTGTCTGAACGGCTTCAAGACGGGTGAGGCGACTTTCCATCGGGTTTCCTAAGTGGGATAGATGCACATAGGAAATACTATCAGGTCGGCGGCCTCCAAGGCCAGCGCTTATCGCGGAAAGCCACGCCGGCCGCGCCGTTCGCGTCGCGTCACGGCTTTTTGTAGCCTTTTTCGATCCAGGCCGAGGCGCTCGTCACGCTCAGCTTGAACGTCGGCGGCACCCGCACCTGCGCCAGCTGTTCGCCGTAGGGGTCGAACGCGGTCAAGGTGGCGTAGGCGTCGTCCTCGTCGGGCACGATGTCGAGCGCGACCTTGACCTGGCCGTCGTCGGTGCTGACGAACACGTTCTTGTGCAATTGCGCGTGCAGTTGCTGCTCGTGGCGGCGGATCACCTCGTTGGCGGTCTTGACCAGCGTGTTGAAGGCGTTGACGTCGAGCGGCTTGGGGTTTTTCTTGTCGCGGCCCATGGTCCACGGACCGACCAGCGCCGGTTCCGGCTCGCCGTCCTTGATCATCGCCACGGCCCAGCCCTCGTCGTCGTCGTTCTTGATCACGCGCGCGGTCCAGCCATTGCCCTGCCACACGCGCGCCTCCTGGATCGGGGCGTCGCCGTCGGGCTGTTCATCTACGTCGGAATAATCGTTGCTCATGCTTATGCTCGGGTTGAATTGGGGTCGGGGGTGGAATCATAAGCGGCCCGCCCCCGAACAACAATAGCAACTCGACATTCATGCGCGATCCGGCCGCCGGCGCCGCCCTCGAAGGGGGCGGCGCCGGGCGCGTGTGCGGCGGAATATCGGGAACCCGGACGGTCAGCCAACGGCCAGGCACGACATGCACGGCCGTGGCGGCGGCATGATCGGTGGACGCGGCGGCGTGATGCGCGGATCGATGGCCGGCTCCGGCTTCTGGTAGCTGAACGGCGTGATGATGATGGGCGGGATGGTCGGCGGCGCCGATGGCGGACCTTTCGGGCCGCCGCCGGAGCGTTGCCGTGCGCTGCGTTGGCGCGTGGTGCGGTTCAGGACCGAAGGTAGCGATTGACCCTCGCTTATTGCAAGCCATGCCATGGTAAAACCCTCCCGTGACGCAAGTCAGGTTATCAGTATAGGCGGGGATATCTTTAAATCAAGGAACAAACGGTCGATTGTTTCCTGATCGTCCACTGGTTTGGACGGTATCCCGCTCGTCGCCGCCGCAAGTCATTCCATCCCGCAAATCCGCCGGTCTGTCGCAATCCGCTGGCCGGCGCCGCCGCGCGCCGTTACAGTTCCACCATGCCAAAGCAGACGGCAAGCGAACAACGGATAACCAAGGGATCGATCATGAACAGCAAAACCAGCAACACCAAAAAAGTGGTACTCGGCGTCTTCCTCCTGCTGCTGGCGGTGTCGGTGGGCCAGGCCGTCTTCGGCGACGGCATGACCGTCAACCTCGACGGCGACGAGGTCGGCGGCCCGTTCGGCGCGCTGCTCGGCGTC
>DATMSN010000790.1:0-4796 GCA_035565375.1 Duganella sp.
CCGGATGGTCGACGGCGACAAGTTCTTCATCATGAAGGAGGAACCGGGCGAGCCCAATTCCGAGACCATCATCGAGGTGATCGAGCACCGCGCCGATTGCACCTTGTACCGGCTGTTTCCCCACACGGGCCGCAAGCACCAACTGCGGCTGCATCTGGCCTCGCTCGGCGTCCCGATCATCAACGACGCGTTTTATCCGGTGGCGCTGCCGTGCAAGGAAGACGACGTGTCGCGGCCGCTCAAGCTGCTGGCGCGGCGCATCTGCTTCCTCGACCCGCTGACCAACGACTGGCGCGAGTTCAGCAGCCGCCGCAGCTTGTGATGTCGCGCCGTTGATTGATCACGTAGGGCGGATTAGCGGGCGAGGCCCGCCAATCCGCCCCGGGGGCCCATCGAAGGGACCGCCTACCTGCCGGTAGGCGTTAAAAGCGAAGCGTAATCGGCCATGCATGCGCCACGTAAGCGCATGCATGGCCGATTACGGCGTTCCGCCTAATCCGCCCTTCGTGTTTCCGTCGCAATTCGCGGTGCCCGTTCCGTAGCAGGTCGCGCGCGCTCGATGCCTACTCGTGCGCGTACTCGATGATCAACGGCGCATGGTAGTCGATGCGCCAGCCGACGTTCTTTGCGTACGCCTGGCTGCGGTTGCTCCATCACGTGACTGGCGGGAGTTCAGCAGCCGCAGCAGCTTGTGAGATGTCAGAAACTGATGGCCTGCAACTTCGTTGCTGCGGAATGTTGCCAGGGAATTCGATACGCTCCGCCGCTGACGAGCGCTGAATAACTGACCACTTGCGGCCACCATCTGACCAGGCGCTCGGACTGTGCCCAGAAACCCTGTTTCGACCATTGGGCATCCAGAATGAACACCGTATGGCCGGCGCGCCGGATCGCTTCGCGTTCCGCGCCATGTTGCTTCTTGAACCGGTCAATGGAGACGATGTACCAGGGACCGTCGGCCGACAACTCGCCGATCCACTGCAGGTCGCGCGCATCCCGCGTGAAGCGGTCTCTTAAGTGAATGACTTTTTCGACTCCAGGCGTCACCGCCGACAATTCCCTGATGCCGTGGGCAAGGTGAGGGGATATATTATTGTCGAAGAAAAATTTCAAGCGGCGAGTCTTTCTTCGAACTCCACCGCATCGAGCACCATCTTCGTGGTGATGTCGAAGACACGCGCCACCATTTCCTTGTCGCCGCCTTCCGCCACATAAGAGGAGTGGATGGTATCGGTAGGAATACAGGCGTGGGCGACGATCGGCGTACCAAATTGCAAAGCCGGGTCAAGCAAAATCGTCTTGCGTTTGCCTAGAGGGAACCAACGGACCGCGCCATCGGTGTCGTACTCGATACCAGCGTACAGCGATGGTGTGATGATAGCGGAAAAAACAAATTGTTTTTGCAGCACATCGACCATGTGCTGTTCTCCGGTTGCCGCCTCCACCGCCTGCAGGAATATCCGTTTGCCATCGGTGCGGAACTGCCGGTTCGTCAGCGGGTAGTCCTGGCCAAAAGATTCCCTGGCGGCCTGGATGGTCGCGCGGATCACTTTCAGATCCACGCCATGCTTCACGAACGCCGAGACCATGCGCAATTCGAGCAAATCACGAAACCCGATCACTTCGTCGGCAAGTCCCTCATCTTTCAGTTGCGTGGTCCAAAGCGGCTCGGAGCGCACACGCTGGCCGTGATAGTTTCGGGAATACCCTTGCAGCCAGCGACGCAGCGAGCGCGGCTCCACACCAACCAGCTTTGCCGCTTGGTGTAAGGGGTAGATGCCGGTCCCGATGAGATCCATGTCTGCTGCCGAATAGAGGAGGAACCACGTCAAGTTAGCAGATCAGGCGCCCTTGATCAATCATTAACGTGTCACGCGAACGCTTAGTCGTGCGCGTACTCGATGATCAACGGCGCGTGGTCCGAGAACTTCTCTTCCTTGTAGATCGCCACCGTGGTGGCCTTGGCCGCGATGCCCGGGGTCGCCACGTGGTAGTCGATGCGCCAGCCGACGTTCTTCGCGTACGCCTGGCCGCGGTTGCTCCACCACGTGTATTGCTCCTCGCGCGGGTCGAGGCCGCGGTGCACGTCGACAAAGCCGACCTCGTCGAACACGCGCGTCATCCATTCGCGCTCCTCCGGCAGGAAGCCCGAATTCTTCTTGTTGCCCTTCCAGTTCTTCAGGTCGATCTCCTTGTGCGCGATGTTCCAGTCGCCGCAGATGACCACTTCGCGGCCTTCGGCGTGCAACTGTTGCAGGTGCGGCAGGAACAGCGCCATGAAGCGGAACTTGGCTTCCTGACGCTCCGGGCCGGAAGATCCCGATGGGCAATACACCGAAATCACGCTAAGATTGCCGAAATCGCAACGCACGTAGCGGCCCTCGGCGTCGAATTCCGGCGCGCCGAAACCGATGACGACGCGGTCCGGCTCGATTTTGCTGTAGACGCCGGTGCCGGAGTAGCCCTTTTTCTCCGCGTAGTGGAAGTGGCCGTGGTAGCCGCCCGGGTTCAGGAACTCGGGCGTCATGTCCGGCGCCTGGGCCTTGAGCTCTTGTACGCAGATGAAGTCGGCGTCCTGCGTGGCCATCCACTTGAAAAAGCCTTTGGAGGACGCCGAACGGATGCCGTTCAGGTTGGCGGAAATGATTTTTGGCATGGCGGAAGTGATTTAAAAAAGTGCTTAAAAATGAGTCGGAATTTTCGGAATGCGCTAGTGTAGCGTTAAAATACGGCCACTTTAAAGAAATGAGGCAGCATGGACAATTTACGTCAGCAATTTATCGAGTTTTCGGTCGGCACCGGGGTGTTGCGCTTCGGCGAGTTCACCACCAAGGCCGGGCGCCAGTCGCCGTACTTCTTCAACGCCGGCCTGTTCCACGACGGCGCCACCCTGGCCCAATTGGCGCAGTTCTACGCGCAGACGCTGCTCGATTCGGGCGTCGAATTCGACATGCTGTTCGGCCCCGCCTACAAGGGCATCACCCTGGCGTCGGCCACCGCCGTGGCGCTGGCCGGCAAGGGCCGCAACACCTCGTTCGCCTTCAACCGCAAGGAAGCCAAGGCGCACGGCGAGGGCGGCAACCTGGTCGGCGCCAAGCTGCAGGGCAAGGTGGTCATCATCGACGACGTGATCTCGGCCGGCACCTCGGTGCGCGAATCGGTGGACATGATACGCGCCGCCGGCGCCGAGCCGTGCGCCGTGCTCATCGCGCTGGACCGCATGGAGCGCTCGGGCGCCCCGGACGGCACGCTGTCGCCGAATTCGGCGGTGCAGGAGGTGTCCAACCTCTACAATATCCCGGTGATTTCGATCGGCAACCTGGACGACCTGTTTACTTATCTGAACAGCAAGGGCGACGATCCGCAACTGCTCCAGCACAAGGACGCGGTGGCGGCGTATCGCGAACGCTACGGGATTGCCTGATTTGGCGCAATATCCGGGGCCGATGCATTGCCGAATCGGCCATCTTGCTAGACTTTGATATTTCTATGGTGTAACCTTTTGAGACGGCACACAGGCCGTGGACAAACAAGGCAGATCCATGAACATCGCAACATTGAAGGTACACGGCGACGACGACGGCCTGGCGGACGTCCGTGACGGCTTGCCGACCGAACCGGACAGCGACTGGCAAAAGGGCGACGTCAAGGCCGACGGCCGGGTGCGCATCGATTCCGGCTTTTACGTCGCCATCGGCACCGACGAGGATCCGGACGAGCTGCTCAAGCAGATCCGCCACTATCTGGCCGAATGTTCGGCGCGCGGCATCCACTTCGAACGCTCGGACGTGGCCGCCGAACTGCGCGTCTCCTTCACCACCGAGCGCGGGGCGGCGACGCCCAGCCTGGACTTCACCCTGGCCGATCTGACCTTGCTGGTCGAGATGGGGATCACGCTCAGCATCACCGCCTGATGCGCTTCGCCGAGACGCGGCTGGCCGGGTTTCGTTGCGGGCCGGCGGAGCGGCGCATCCATGTATGGGAGCCGGCCGCGCCGCCGCCGCGTGCCGTGCTGCTGGCGATCCACGGCGGCATGGCGCACGGCGGCGACTACGTCACGCCGGCGCTGTTCTTCCGGCGGCACGGCATCGCCACCGTGGCCTACGACCTGTGCGGGCATGAGGACGCGCGCCGGGTCGATATCCCCGGCTTCCACGTGTTCCTCGACGACAGCGTGCTGTTCCTGCAATGGGTCAAGCGCGAGTATCCCGGCGTGCCGATTTTCGTGATGGGCCACTCGATGGGCGCGCTCATCGCCACCCATCTGGGGCTGGGGCCCTTCGCCGGCGACGCCGACATCAAGGGCTTCATCCTGTCGTCGCCGTACTATGTCAACGCGATCAAGGTGTCGCCGGTGCTGCTGGCGCTGGCCGGCGTGCTGGGCGCGCTGGCGCCGCGCATGAAGGTGCCGCTGGCGTCGCTGACCGACCTGCTCACGCACGACGGCGCCATCACGGCGCGCCATCACGCCGACGAGCGCGACGGCGTGCGCGCCACGGAAATCACGGTCCGCTTCGGTAACGCGCTGACGACGGCGCAACAGGGATTGGCGGCGCGGATGCCGGACTGGCGGCATCCATTGTTCGCCGTGGTGGCCGGCGACGACAAGCTGGCCGACGCCGATGCGGCCGAGGCGATGCTCAAGTCGGTGCCGGCGGCGTTGCTGACCTATCGGCGCCATCCGCAAAACTATCACGAGAACTTCAACGAGCTCAATCGCGAAGACATCTACGCCGACATCCTGGGGTGGATGCGGCTGCCGCCCGCCGGCTGATCGTCATCGAACCGGGGGCGGC
>DATMSN010000791.1:0-2239 GCA_035565375.1 Duganella sp.
CTGCGGATTGGTCGCGCCCGCCGCCAGTTGCGGCACCAGGCTTTGCAGGTAGGCGGTGCCGCCGGCCTTGGTGCCTTCGGCGGTGGCGGCGGCGCTCAGCGCGGCCAGCTGGAACAGCACGTCGTTACCGCCGGCCATGACGAACACCATTTCATCGCCCTTGAACTTGCCGCCGACCGCCTTCAGGTGGTTGGCCACCTGGGTGACGACGGGAATGGTCAGCGCGCCCAGCGCGCTGCCGGCCAGTTTGTTGCCCGGCCCGACAGGATTGGTGACGCGCGAGCCGCCCTGGGCGTAGCCGTAGCAGCCGGCGTGGGCCACTTGCGGCACCGAGAAGCCTTTGCTGGCGTCGCCGTCGAGGCCGGTCACCGCCGCGCACGGAGCGGACAGACCCAGCTGGGCGGCCACCAGTTCGGTCCAGTTCTTGCCGGTCAGGGTGGAGGCGACGGCCGTGTTATCGCCGTTGATGGTGAACTTGCCACCCTTGAGGGCGGCCACGGTGCCGACGGCATACGAGCCGACATCCGACAGGCTATCGCCGAACGACACTTGCGCGCTGTACTTGTTTTTGATGGTTTGATCACCCGGCTTCGGGTCGGCGCTCCCGCCGCAACCCGCCAGGACAGCCAGAGTCATTGCAGCCAGTGCAAATTTGGTGTTGCGCATGTTGTCTCCTGTGAATATTCTTTTATGGTTTGATACGAACGGGCGTGCTATTCGCATCCCGACTAATATGCCAGCGTTAGCGCTACTTGTATAGAAAAACACCGGACAAACCGCTGGGTTGTGAGCAAAAAAGAACAGTTGCTCGGCTTTTCGATTGCAAGCTTAATCTGCCTCAACCAGGGGATTAGCGGTTTGGTGCAGAATCGAAAAACGCGCGCGCTTCGCGCAAGCAAAACGGCGCGACCAAGCCGGCGTGGTAACTATCCTTCACCGACTTGTTGGCCAGCCGCAGCGCCTCCTTGGCGGCCGCAAATTCCAGCCGGGTGGCCAGATAGGGCGCGGCCAGCGAGGTCTCCTCCAGATCGAGTCCCGTCAGCGCCGGCGCGCCCCTGGCCGCGAAATACGCCCCGGCCGCCTTGGTATTGGCGAAAGACACCACCGGATCGTTGTTGCCGCCGCACAGGAACAGCGGCACCGACGGCGCATAGGTGCGCAAATCGTTTTTGAGCAGCCAGCGGCGCAGCGGCTGGGCCGGCACGCAGTCGAGCGGGCTGGCGGCGCTGGTGTTGCACGGGTTGGCCTTCAGATCGGCCAGATATCCGTTGCGATACGCGGTTTTGATCAAATGATCGGCGCCGAAGAACGACGCGTAGCCGTCCGGCTGCGGCAGCGAATCCTGGGCGAACAGCACATCGTCGGGCAGCTTGCCGGCGGCCACCAGGGCGCCAAAACCGCGCGTGCCCGGCAGCAGCGTATCGATGCCGGTGGCGTACTTGGCCTCGTAGACATCGGCCGTGCTGGCGTAGAGCGCCGCGCCGGCGCGCTGGCCGGCGTTGATCACCAGGGGCAGGAAACCGGTCGCGCCGACGGTCGGCGCGCCCTTGAAGATGGTGTCGCCGAATAGCAGCAACGCGTAGGGGCCGGACAGCGGCGCGGCGGCGGTGACGTTGAATTCGCCCGCATAGCCGGTCTGCATGGCCCGCTGCGTGGCCAGCGCCACATAGCCGCCCTGCGAATAACCGGTCACCATCAGCCGGCTCGATGCGCCGGCCTTCATCGATGCGAACGCGGCGCGGGCGGCGCGCAGGGCGTCGACCATATCGCTCGATTGCTGGGTGGCGTCGAGGTAGGCGTGATAACCGAGCGACGAGCCCGCGTAGCCGGCGTAGTTGGGCGCCACCACGATATAGCCCTGGGCGGCGAACAGCGCGGCGATCAGCAGCGGTTCGCTGGACGACAGGTCGGCCATGTCGGCGCTTTTTTGCACGGTGGTGCCGTGCGCGTAGAGCAACACCGGCCGGTCGCCCTGGCAGGCCGCGTCCTTGCCGGACGGGACCATCACAGCGGTGCTGGCGTCGGTGTCGGCCGCCATCGAATCGACGGTATGGTATTTGAGTGTATAGGTGGTGACGGCGCACACGGGCGTGCTGGTGACGGTGGTGCCGAGCACCACGGATTGATCGACCAGCTTCTTGAGTTCGCCCGGCTCGAGCGTGCCGGCCATCCTGATCGTCTTTTCCAGTCAACCAGACATCCGCTCTGCCACAGACTACACTGAGCCACAGGCACGCAC
>DATMSN010000792.1:0-1999 GCA_035565375.1 Duganella sp.
CGGCAGCAGCGCCGTGGCGCCGCCGAACAGCACGGCGAACAGGTCGAGCGAGATGGCGCCCAGCACCACCGGGCGCGAGCGCACGAAGCGCAGGCCCTCGAGCACCGTGTGCCAGGTGGCCGGTTCGCGGTTGCTGGGCTGCTTGACCGATTTGACCAGGCACATCATGGACACCGCCGCCAACAGCAGCGCCGAGGAAACCAGATAAACGGTTTTCGGCCCCGCCAGGTAGAACAGGCCGCCCAAGGTCGGTCCCAGGATCACGGCCACGTGGAAGCTCGACGAGCTCAGCGCGACGGCCTTGCTGAAGCTCTCCGGCGGCACCAGGTTGACCAGGATCGCTTGCGTGGCCGGACCCATGAAGGCGCGCGCGCTGCCGAACAGCACCAGCACCGCGAACACCGGCCACACGGTGCCGAGGCCGGCCATGGTGAAGGCCAGCAGGGTCAGCCCGCACAGCAGTTGCGCGCCCAGCGCGAGGGCGATCAGGTTGCGGCGGTCGTAGCGGTCGGCCGCGTGGCCGGCGATCAGGATCAGCAGCAGGAACGGCGCGAACTGCGCCAGGCCGATCATGCCGAGGTCGAACAGGTTGTGTGTCATCGAATATACCTGCCAGCCGATGGCGACGTTTTGCATCTGGACGGCGAGGGTGGCGAGGGTGCGGGCGCTTAAATACAGGGTGAAGTTACGGTGGCGCAGGACGCTGAAACCGTTGGAAGAGGCGGAACTGTCTGGCATTGGGGCTTTCTGGGAGCGGGTCCCGGGACTCCGCATCCCAGGCCGCCCGCGGTTGGATGCTGTTACGGCTTGTTGATGTCGGCTTCCGTGGTGAAGGCGTCGGCGTAGAATTCGTCCTCCGGCAGGCCGCAGTGGGCGACAAAGTCGCGCTTGGCCGAATCGACCATCAGCGGCGCGCCGCAGGCGTACACCTGGTGGCCGGACAGGTCGGGCAGGTCGGCCATGACGGCCGCGTGCACGAAGCCGGTGCGGCCGTTCCAGTTGTCTTCCGGCAGCGCGGCGGACACCACCGGCACATACTTGAAGTTGGGCAGGATCGCTTCCCACTGGCGGCACAGCGCGTCCATGTACAGGTCTTGCGGGCGGCGCCCGCCCCAGTACAAGGTCATCGGCCGCTGCGAATCCTGCGCCCGCAGGTGCTCGACGATGGCCTTGATCGGCGCGAAGCCGGTGCCCGAGGCCAGCAGCACCATCGGCTTGTCGGTATCCTCGCGTACGAAGAACGTGCCCATCGGGCCTTCGAAGCGCAGGATGTCGCGCTCCTTCATCGTGCCGAACACCTGGTCGGTGAACAGGCCGCCGGGCATATGGCGGATGTGCAAGGTCAGCGGCTGGTCCTGGTCCGGCGGCGACGCCAGGCTGTAGCTGCGGCGCTTGCCGTCGCGCAGCATGAATTCGATATACTGGCCGGCGCGGAACTTCAGCGTCTCGTTGGCCGGCAGTTGCAGCGTCATCACGACCACGTCCGGCGCCACCTTTTCCAGGGTCGCGACGCGCGATGGCATCTTGCGGATGGGATACTCGTCGCTGCCGGCCACTTCGCGCGCTTCGATCACCAGGTCCGCGTGCGCGGTGGCGCAGCAGAACAGCGCGTAGCCGGCCGCCTCGTCTTCCTTGCTCAGCGCGCGTTCCTGGTGCGCCTTGTGCGTCACCGAGCCGGACAGAACCTTGCCCCGGCAGGAACTGCAGGCGCCGTTCTTGCAGCCGTAAGGCAAGCCGACGCCGGCGCGTATCGCCGCCGCCAGCACGGTTTCGTCGTCCTCGCAGCTGAATTGGTGGCCGCTAGGCTGTACAGTAATTTGAAACGTCATACAATCCTTCAGATGAAAAACATCAAGCTAATTAATAACAACGCCCATTCCCATGCATTCAACCGGCCGCGTCTGCTGATCGTCGGCTGCGGCGACGTCGGCATGCGGCTGGTGCCGCTGCTGCGGCGCCACTTCCGCGTGTTCGCCACCACCAGCCAGCCCGAGCGCCG
>DATMSN010000793.1:0-2489 GCA_035565375.1 Duganella sp.
GAGCGGCCGGGGTGGCGGGAGCCGCCGGCGTGGCAGGAGCCTGGGCGAAAGCGGCGCTGGCGAACAGGGTGGCGATCAGGGTAGCGGCAATCTTTTTCATGATATAAATCCTTTTAACTGTATAAATTATTTAAATTATTCTAGTAAAACTGACCCTTCTTTTTACTTCTTCACTGCCACTTCTTTCGTTTCAACCTTCGCAGCTGCCACGGTGGCGGGGGCTACGACTTTGGATTCTTTGGTTTCCTTGACGGTTTTGACCTTGTGCGCGCCGTGCTTGTCGGTTTTGACTTCGGTCTTCACTTCGGTCTTGGTCTCGGTGGACTTGGCGTCCGTTTTCGCTTCGACATGGGCCGCGACCGGTTTGGTCTCCGGCTTGGCGGGAGCGGCGGCTGGCGCCTGGGCGAATGCTGCGGTGGCGAACAGGCCGGCGATCAGGGAAGCGATAACTTTGGTCATGATGTGTTTCCTTTTTCTAGTTTCGGCAGCGGGACCATCCCGTGTCGCATGAGCAGAAAACGGCCCGCGCCACGGTTGAGTTGACCACGATTACAACCTCTTACCGACTCTTACACTCGCTTACAATCGGTCGAAAATCCAGTAAGATGTCCCGCGTCCGCACCAGAACCACATCTAGGAGTCACCATGCGTCTTCCCCTGTTCGCCCTCGCCGCCGGCATCGCCTTCCAGGCCACGGCCCAAACCCCACCACCCGTCATCGCCGAGGCGCCGTTGCGCGCCCACCTGTCCTTCCTGGCCGACGACCTGTTCGAGGGGCGCGGCACGGGCCAGCGCGGCGGCGACCTGACGGTGCGCTACCTGGAGACGCAGGCCGCCGTCATCGGCCTCAAACCGCTGGCCGGCGGCGGCTACCGCCAGTCCGTCAAGATCGAGGGCACCAAACTGCTGCCCGACAGCGCCGTGCGTTTCGACGCCGGCGGCAAGACCATCACGCCGAAGACCGGCACCGAGATCGTCTTCGGCACCATGAGCGGCAAACAGGACGTGACCGTCGACGCCCCGCTGGTGTTCGTCGGCTACGGCGCCAGCGCGCCGGAGGAAAACTGGGACGACTACAAAGGCGTCGACATGAAGGGCAAGGTGCTGGTCATGATGGTCAACGACCCGCAGCCGACCGCCGAAGAGCCGAACCGCTTCGCCGGCAAGGCCTACACCTACTACGGCCGCTGGCTGTACAAATTCGAGGAGGCGGTGCGGCGCGGCGCGGCCGGCGCGCTGCTGATCCACACCACGCCGTCGGCCTCCTACCCGTGGAGCGTGCCGGCCAACGGCTTTGGCCACGAGCGCTTCCACCTGGCCGGCAAGGGCAATCCGGTCGAAGGCTGGCTGCAGGAGGACACCACGCGCGCGCTGTTCGCCGCCGCCGGCTTCGATCTGGACGACCTGCGCGCCAAGGCCGAACGCCGCGACTTCACGCCGGTGGACCTGAAGATCAAGGTCCACGCCGAGGTGCGCAGCGCCATCCGCCAGATCGAACAGTTCAACGTGGCCGGCATCGTGCCCGGCACCGACGCCAAACTGAAGCAACAGGCGGTGATCTATTCGGCCCACTGGGACCACCTGGGCATCGACGAGGGCGTGCGCCGCGACGACAAGACCGACCACACCTACAACGGCGCCATCGATAACGCCTCCGGCACCGCCGCGCTGCTGGTGATGGCCGCCGAGGCGGTCAAGCACCCGGCCAGGCGCACCCAGATCTTCCTGTGGCCGGCGGCCGAGGAACAGGGCTTGCTGGGCAGCGCCGCCTATGTGCAGAACCCGGCTTGGCCGCTGGACCAGACCACGGCCGACCTCAACCTCGACAGCATGAACTTCGTCGGCAAGACCAGCGACATCGGCGTCGCCGGCGCCGAGCGCAGCAGCCTGTACGCCGCCGCCGGCGCGGTCGCCAAGAAAATGGGCCTGACCCTGGCGCCGGCCATCCCCGACCTGTCCGGGGCGTTCTTCCGCGCCGACCATTTCAATTTTGCCAAGGCCGGCGTGCCGGCGTTCAATGTCGGCTCGGCCGTGTTCTCCGGCGACGGCCACTTCACCTTCGTCAAGGCCCTCGAGCCGTCGCGCGCACGCCTGGTCGCCTTCAAGAAGGATTACCACCAGGTCAGCGACGAGTACCGCCCCGAGTGGGATCTGTCGGGCATGGTGCAGCAGGCGCAGTTCACGCTCAACCTGGGCTACGCGGTGGCCAACGCGCCGGCCATGCAGACCTGGAAGGCCGGCGACGCCTTCGGCAAGGTCAAGCGCTAAAACCATCGCGCTCCCGAGGCGCCGGACCAAGTGGCCGGCGTCTGATATATGCCACAGAGCAACACCCGAAACGGCCTATAATGGCCGACAGGCATGTTCGGGTGGCGTATGACTTTCAATTTCTTCAGGCTTGTCGTTTTATTCACGACGCCCGCGCTCCGGCGCGCCGGTGTCGCCGCCGCCATGGCGCCGATGCTGTGGCTCGCCATGGCGCTGCTGCT
>DATMSN010000794.1:0-1800 GCA_035565375.1 Duganella sp.
GATCCGCCACACGCCGGCCGGCGGCGCGGTGGGCTTGTCGGCGCGCGAGACGGCCGACGGCGTCGAATTGGCGGTCAGCAACACCGGCCCGGGCATTTCCGCCGAGCATATGCCGCATATTTTCGACCGTTACTACCGCGCCGACCCGGCCCGCTCCGACCACGCCCACTCGGCCGGGCTGGGCCTGTCCATCGTGCGCGCCATCATGGAATTACACGATGGCAAGATCCGGGTCGACAGCGTGCCGGGCGCGAGCACCACTTTTTTCCTGTGGTTTAAAAAATCCAAAAATATTTAAAAAAAGCTGTCGATTTGGTTCGTGCCGCTTCGTCGTGGAGGTAGAGTGAGACGACTCACTCGGTTCACCCACACAAAGGAGATCACCATGAGCGCACAAGTAGAAGCCGTCCCCAAGGATATGCACACCGTCACCCCGCACCTGGTCTGCGATGGCGCGGCCGCCGCCATCGAATTCTATAAAAAAGCCTTCAATGCCGTCGAGGCCGCCCGCATGCAGACGCCGGACGGCAAGATCATGCACGCCATGGTGCGCATCGGCGACTCCAACGTGATGCTGGTCGACGAGTTCCCCGACTATGGCAGCGTCGGCCCCAAAAAGCTCAACGGCAGCCCGGTCACCTTGCACGTGTACGTGCCGAATGTCGACCAGGTGTTCGCGCAGGCGGTGGCCGCCGGCGCCACCGTCAAGATGCCGCTCGAGAACCAGTTCTGGGGCGACCGCTACGGCCAGGTCACCGATCCGTTCGGCCACCACTGGTCGCTGGCCACCCACGTCAAGGACATGACGCCGGAGGAGATGCAGCAGGCGATGGCGTCGATGAAACCGGAATGCGGGCCGCAATCATGAGATTCATGATCATCGTGAAAGCCACCGAGGATTCGGAGGCGGGCAAGATGCCCAGCGCCGAGCTGTTGACGGCGATGGGCAAGTTCAACGAGGAGCTGGTCAACGCCGGCGTGCTGCTGGCCGGCGAGGGCCTGCAGCCCAGCTCCAAGGGCGCGCGCATCCGCTACGAGGGCAGCAAGCGCACCGTCGTCGACGGCCCGTTTGCGGAGACCAAGGAGCTGATCGCCGGCTTCTGGCTGATCCAGGTCAAGTCCAGGGAGGAGGCGATCGAATGGATGAAGCGTTGCCCGAACCCGTTCGACGGCCCGTCCGAGATCGAAATCCGCCAGGTGTTCGAGATGGAGGATTTCGGCGAGGCGGCCACGCCCGAGATCGTGGCGCGGGAAGAAGCCTTGCGCGCACGCTTGTGAAGCTGGTATTTTTACGCTAAATCTTTATCAGGAGCAAGCGATGGAATTCATGGTACTGCGCCGCGCCAACCAGAGCACGGAGCGCGGCGAGCAGCCGCCGGCGCTCGAGCCGGGCGTTTTTCTGCGACCCAGCACCGAGGCGGTGCGCCTGACGCGCCGCGACGGCGAGTGGTCGCAGAGCACCGGCCCGTTCCCGCCCAAGGAGTTGATCGCCGGCTTCACCTTGGTCGAGGCGGCCTCGCGCGAGGACGTCATCGAGCAGGTGCGCTGGTGGCCGCTGTTCGACAGCGGCGCGGTCTATGAAATCCGCGATCCCGGCTGCGCCGGCGAGTGCCACAGCTTCGACGAGCGCGGCACGGTGCTGGGCAACGTGCCGCAACGCGACGTGGCGTTGACGCGCTACGTGGTGTTTCTGCGCTCGGACGTGGAGGCGGAGGCCGATTTGATCCCGCCGCCGGAGGTGATCGACCGCATGAACGAGACCAACGAGGCCGGCGTGCGCGAGCGCGTGCTGCTGGCCGG
>DATMSN010000795.1:0-5858 GCA_035565375.1 Duganella sp.
CGGCCGGCGCCGCTGGCGGCGGACAGAGCAAGGCGACGCTCAGGCCGGACCGGGCCAGGCCCAGCGCGGTGGTCTTGGCAATCGCGCCGTTGCCAACAATACAAATGTCACTCTCGATAACGCGCGGCGCGGCGGGGGACGATGGTTTATTCATCCGCCCATTATAGCGTTTGTGCGCGCGAGAAATTGTTCCTTGCAATTTCTCGCCGGGCTGCTATAATTCTGCTCCTTGGCCTGGTAGCTCAGTTGGTAGAGCAGAGGATTGAAAATCCTTGTGTCGGTGGTTCGATTCCGCCCCGGGCCACCAAGAACAGTGTCAAAGCAAACGCCAACCCATGCAGGTTGGCGTTTTTGTTTCTGCGGCGCAAACTCCTTGTGCCCGGTCTATTTCCAGCACGGCAAACGAAAGCGCACGGACCGGAAACGCTCGTCCCCTGCTTATCCCTTACGCCGGAAACTGCGTCAAAACTCTTCCCAATCGGCGCTGGTCGAGGTGGACAAATTCGCCGCCAGTTTCAATGGCTCCGCGCTCTTCGCCGGACGAACTTGGCGCGTTCCGGCCTCAGGAAAACCCTACAGCAATATCAGCATTTCAATACTTTTCGCCCCATAAGGTTCTACGTACTATACGTCCGAGCCAGCGGCTGAGCCCGCTGTGCCCGGAACCGGCTTGGCTCCCGCGCCTGACAGGCAGGGGCCGGCAGGAGGTGCAGACCGGCGCCAGTCCCCCGGATAAAGAGAAATATTGCAGATATTGAAACACGACCAGGAGAAGAATATGAAATTAAAAACGATTTGCGCGCTGCTGTCGGGCCTGCTGTTGCTGGCGCCTGGAACCCGGGCGGAAAACTATAAATGGGACTCGATCGCCATGGGCGGCGGAGGCTACGTGACCGGCGTGGTCCCGGCCAAGTCCGAACGCGGCGTGTTCTACGCGCGCACCGACGTCGGCGGCGCCTATCGCTGGGACGCCGGTAACGAGCGCTGGGTGCAGCTGCTGGACTGGGTGTCCGAGGACCAGCTTGGCTTATTGGGCGTGCTGTCGGTGGCGGTCGACCCCAGGAACGCCGCCAACGTCTACCTGATGGCCGGGACCAGCTATTTCAGCAACGGCAACAGCGCCATCCTGCGCTCCGTCGATTATGGCCAGACCTTCACCACCGTCGACGTGACCGCGCAATTCAAGGTGCACGGCAACGCCTACGGGCGCCAGAACGGCGAACGGCTGCAGGTCGATCCGAGCAACAGCCAGGTGCTGTACGTCGGCACCCAACAGAACGGCCTGTTCCGCAGCACCGACTCGGGCGCGACCTGGAGCAGGCTGTGGTCGCTGGGAGTGACGAACACGTCGAACGGCAACGGCATCAGCTTCGTGCTGCTCGAACCGGCCACCGCCGCCAACGGCGGCGCCCACCGCATCGTCGTCGGCGTGTCGCGCGCGACTTGGGACGGCGCCAACCTGTATGTCAGCGGTGATGACGGCGCCACCTTCCAGGCGGTCCAGGGCGGCCCCGCCGGCCTGATGCCGCAGCGCGCGGTGATATCGCCGGCCGGCAAGTTGTACCTGACCTACGCCAACGGCGCCGGGCCCAACCCCACCAAGGCGAACGACTACAAGGATTTCACCACGGGGCAGATCTGGGAATACGACCTCGCCACCGCCAAATGGACCGACGTCACGCCAGCCGGCATCGGCGGTCCGTTCGGCGGCATCAGCATCGATCCCAACGATCCCAAGCATCTGGTGGCGTCGACCAGTGGCGCCTGGATGGCGCAGGGCGCCACATGGGGCGATCATGTCTTCACCACGCGCGACGCCGGCCGCAGCTGGGTGGACGTGGTGCAGCGTGGTTTCGCGGTCGACCCCAACGGCATCGACTGGAGCAAGGACCTGGCCATCCACTGGGCCGGCGACATCGAGTTCGATCCCTTCGACACCAAGAGCGCCTGGGTGATCTCCGGCAACGGCGTCTACCGCACGGCGGACCTGGACGCGGCGACCACCACTTGGGCGTTCGACGCCAAGGGCATCGAGGAGACCGTGCCATACTCGGTGCTCAGTGTGCCCAACTGGGGACCGACGCTGACGTCGATCGGCGACTTCGACGGCTTCCTGCAATGGGATCTGACCAAGTACGGCTCGCGCCACACGCCGGCGATGGGCACCACCAGCAGCCTGGTCGGCAGCGCCGATGGCAAGGTGATGGCGCGGGTTGGCTCCAGCCTCTACTATTCGACCGACACCGGCTCCAGCTGGACCAAATCCGCCCAGCCCAAGGCCACAGGCGGCACGCTGGCGCTGTCGGCCGACGGCAAGGTGCTGCTGCACAGCCCATCGGACAAGAACGACAATACGCACACCTACCGCTCGTCGGACTACGGCAACAACTGGGTCCTGGTGGACAGCGTGAAGGTGGAGAACGCGCTGCCGGTGGCCGACCCGGTCAACCCGCGGAAGTTCTACGTCTACGACAACGTCAACGGCCGCATGCTGGTGAGCTACGACGGCGCCTGGACCTTCTGGAACGCCGGCACGCTGGCCAAGGGCGGCTTCAAGCGCATCGCGGCCACTCCCGGCGTCGAGGGCGACCTGTGGCTCTGCCTGGGCGACAACGGGCTGGTGCACAGCACCGACAGCGGCTCGACCTTCACCAAGAGCGGCGCCGTCGGCTCCTGCAAGGCGGTCGGCACCGGCAGCGCGCCATGGGGCGGCAACTACCCGACCGTGTACATATCGGGCACGGTGGGCGGCGTGCGCGGCGTGATGCGCTCGACCGACAAGGGCAACACCTGGGTGCGCGTGAACGACGACGACCACCAGTACGGCGGCCCGGGCAACGCCACGCTCATCGCCGGCGACGCCAACGTCTTCGGCCGGGTGTACATGAGCACCGCGGGACGGGGCATGGTCTACGGCGATACTTCGGACGGTGGCGACGTGGTCGTGACACCGGCCGGCGGTAGCGCGGCGACGGTCAACAAGTGCGACTACGTGGTCACCAATTCCTGGCAGGGCGGCTACAACGGGGAGATCCGCATCACCAACAACCGCACCAGCGCCGTGAACGGCTGGAGCGTGAACTGGACCTATGGCGACGCATCGGTGGTGCACAGCTCGTGGAACGCGGCCGTCTCCGGCACTGCGCCGAAGTACACCGCGACGGCCAACCAAAGCTGGAACACCAACATCGCTCCCGGCGCCACGGTGTCGTTTGGCCTGAGCGTCACCGGCGCGGCGATTCCGACCGTCACGGGAGACGTCTGCAAGTGATCGACGCGGGGGCGCCGCCAGGCGCCCCTTCAGCTATCCGGACCGCCTGCTCCGCAACGGCAACGGCGGCCGGAACTCGTACATGCCTCAAGCAAGCGCCAATGCCACGCAGCCTGGACGTGGACTTCTCGCTGAAGTACCGGCACCTCTGCATGAACGCTGGCTCCGTGCGCAGCGCCGCCTAGCCCACACTACCTTCGCCGACAGCCTCCAGCGCCAGGGCCGCCATCGCGCGTATCCCCTCGTACGACTTGGCCGACGCGATAAACCTGCCGTTGTGGCAAAAACCCGCATCCGGCACGCCGGTGACCGCCGCCAGCTCGGCATCGCGCAGCCCCGCCCAGGCTTCAGGCAAGTCGGCCCGCGCCTCGAAACTTTCAGCGCTGACCGAGACGGTGTGCAACATGTGGCGTTGCTCGGCGAGGTTATGGCTGATGACGAACAGCACCTTAGGCATTTCCTTGCGCACCACCTGGCCCCACGGCAGCGCCCCGTTTTTCAGGAACAGGACTTGGCCGCCATTGAGCACCTCCCCTTGCCGGACTTGCTCCAGCGCGAGCAACGCGCCAAGCCGGTATCTCACGGCATTGAGCATGACGTCGGTCAGCACGGCCATCGCCCGGCGGAACTGGGCCAGGCGGTAGGCATCCGCCGCCTCGCCGTAGCCCAGCCTTTGCTCGTCGAGCCAGTTGGTGTTGTAGCCCGAGATCACGGCCGACAATCCATACCCGCCCGGCGCGCTCTTGGCCGCCCCCACGTCCGATAAATCGAGGTACTGCACGACGTCCGCATCGATGCCGTAGGCCATCTCCCGCGCCTTGTCGTCCGGCAGCTGGTGCCCGCAATCCGCCAGGGCCAGCGCCGCGACGCAGCGCGCGCCATACTCCCGCCATACCAGCCCGGCGCTGGCATACGGCACGCCGCTCTGCCGCGCCCCGCCGAAGCCTTTTTGATGGTGGTCGAAGCGGCCGCTGGCCGGGTCCCAGATGCCGCCGACATCGACGGCAAAGTCGGCCGCCTCGATGGCCGCCGGGTCGCGCGTCCGGATAATGTCCGCGTCGGGGAATAACACCTTCAGTACGGCGACCGCCCACGCGTCGTCCGCGTGAAACTTGCCGCTGTGAGTCGCTATGATCATGCCAAGTCCTATCGTTGAAACGACCGCCATGATATACCGTTACGGCCGTGGCACTGATGACAACGCCAACCCATACCTCGTGCAGGTTGGGATCTTTGACAAGCAGCGTCCGCTCGCCCATACTTTCAAGCCACAACCCCCAAGGCCCGATAGTCGCAGCACCCGTCCAGGAATAAAACATGAAGAAAATCGTCGTCAAGTTCGGAGGCTCCAACCTGCGCCGCCCGGACGATATCGATCGCGTGGTCCATGTCGTGCAAACCTACCAGCGCCCGCTGGTGCTGGTGGTGTCGGCTTTTTTTGGCATCACCAACGCCCTGGTCGCCTGCGTCCAGGCCGCCAAGGAGGGCGCCGGCACGCTGTCCGCGCTGGCCGAGAGCCGCGACTACACGCTGGCGTTGCGCGCCTTGAAGAAGGACATCCTGGAGGCGAACATCGCAGATCCCCTGCAGCGCACGCGCACCGAGGCCGCCCTGAACGCGCGCCTGGACCAGCTTGAGCGCTTCCTGACGGGCATCCATTACATCGGCGACGTCCCCGACTTCGTCAACGACGTCATCCTCAGCTATGGCGAGCGCCTGTCCAGCCTGTTGCTGACGGCGGTGCTGCAGAGCCGGGGCATCGCCGCGCGCGAAGCGCTGCCGGAGGATATCGGCCTGGTCACCGACGGCGTGTTCGGCAATGCGGCCTGCGATTTCGAGGCCAGCGCCGGGCCGGTATCGGCAGCCCTGGCCGGCGACGGCGTGGTGGTCGTGCCCGGCTTCTACGGCGTCAGCGCGGACGGCAAGACCACCCTGTTCGGGCGCGGCGGCTCCGACTATTCGGCGGCGTCGATCGCGCGCTGCATCGGCGCCGAGTCGCTCGACGTGTGGAAGGACGTGGACGGCTTCCTCAGCGCCGACCCGGGCGCGGTGGCGGCGCCGCATTCGATCGCCAAACTGCACTACCTGGAGGCGGCCGAACTGTCCTACTTCGGCGCCAAGATCCTCCATCCGCGCACGGTCGAGCCGCTGTTCGACCAGGCGATCCCGATCCGCATCCTGAACATCACCCGCCCCGACCTCGGCCTGCACGCGTTTACCGTGATCGACGGCGCCCGCACCGTCACCCACGATGTCGTCAAGAGCGTCTCGTCCAGCGACGACGTGGCGATCCTCAAACTGCACGGTCCCGGTGTCGGCTTCAAGTCCGGCATCCTGGCCGAAGTCACCGCCACGCTCGACCGCAACGGCATCAACATCAAGAGCGTGCTGACGGCGCAGACGGCGATCAACATCTTGCTGGCGCGCGAACACCTCGACGCGGCCTACCAGACGCTGGCGGCGCATCACATGGCCGGCGTCGTCGAAGTGAGCCGCAACGACGCGGTCGCCATCGTGGCGGTCGTCGGCGACGGCGTGCTCGACGCCTCGAACGTGGGCAGCGCGATCGCCAGCCGCGCCTTGTCGG
>DATMSN010000796.1:0-3960 GCA_035565375.1 Duganella sp.
GAAAGTAATAAAATTGCAATTAACCAATGCTTGGCCTTGATTGTTTTCGTCTTTTCATTTATGCTCATTGAGCAGCTAAATGATGTAAATGATTTTTACGAAAGACCAGCTATGGAAAATAATCCGCAATTCATTACAGACAAAGATGGTAAACGTCTGTTTGCCATCCTTCCTTACGAATACTATCGCAGCTTGGTCGACGGGTCGCCGAGCGCGGCCCACGTTCAATCTCGCAGCCTCTTGAGCGAAGATCGCAAAAAAATCATACTGCCGAACGGCGGACCAGGAGCGTACATTGATCTCATCCGCCTCGCCGATTACTTTCAGCGTCGTGGTACATGTGACCTAGGCATTAGCCAAGATGATATGGATATGGCTGTGAACCAGCGCGCACAGTCGCTCGACAAATTCCCGGACGATCAGCGGGACACCCTCGATCCATTCGTCCGTCGACATTTCCTGCCGCCGAGCTCGCCCTATCGAAATACGATGCAGGTCACAACGGAAGTGGTCGATGCATTGGTTGATACTGGAATGTTTAAACGTATTAAAAAGAAGTATCCGTACTTCTACCGACCAGTTAATGCACTGGAGGTAGTAGTTCCGGCGCTTCTTGAATACCTGCAGGAGACAGGTCCTGCGTCCGATCCAATCACACTGTTCACCTAATCGCAAAATCTCGAACGACCCGCAAATGGAAGCACCTTTGCGGGCGTTCTGTTTTCGAAGTGGATGCTAATCGAGCTCTTGGTGTGATATCTTTGCCACGTGACATGGTGCAATGCGCTGAGCCCCCATAGGAAACACGCTGAAGCGATCAGTTCCACCTCGATGAACGCCACGTTGGCGGTCAATCGGCTGCAGTACCAAGCATTTTCCTCACAGGTAGCTACCGTGAGCCCAACAAATTGCAGCTGCCAGAACTCTGCTTTTCCAATTTCGGGTCACGTCTCAGTATCCGACATAGCCTCCAGCATGTTCAGATAAGCCTGCTCTACGCACAACCGTTCATACTGAGGTGTACTTGGGAAGAGGAAGACGGCTCCGTCAAAAATTCATTCACTCACTTAACTCTCAACGCGAATGAGCACCCTCTATTGAGTCGATTCGTAAGCGTGCGCTCAGCGCCGTCTTGAGTGCTGTGGTGATTTGATCGATTATGGCGTCACACCGCTGGGAAGCGGCGTGATCTCAAAGGGCTGCTGGCAGGTTGCAGTTCCAAGGCAGGAAATCATCAACCCGGTTGACGGGATGATCGGCGATATGCGTCAGCACGTGACGCAACCAGGCTTCGGGGTCGACACCGTTCAGCTTGGCCGTGCCGATCAGCGAGTATATCGCAGCGGCGCGCTCCCCGCCGCTGTCAGCGCCAGCGAACAGGTAGTTGCGGCGGCCGATGGCGACACCACGCAGGGCGCGTTCGGCCGCCGAGTTGTCAATCTCGATGGCGCCGTCTTCGCAGTAGCGCAGCAGCGCCGGCCAAAGCTTGAGCGCGTACAGGATCGCCGCCGCCGTGTCGGACTTGCGCGATAGCGTTTCGAGCGTGGAGCGCAGCCAGCGTTCCAGGTCGTCGAGCAGCGGGCGCGAGCGGGCTTGCCGAACTTGTCGTCGTTCGTCGGGCGGCTTGCCCCGGATCTCGGCCTCGATCACATAGAGCTCGGCGATCCGGCGCAACGCCTCGGTGGTCAGAGGCGTCGCGCGCGCCGCGTGCAGATCGTGAAATTTGCGCCGCGCGTGCGCCCAGCAAGCCGCTTCGCGGATCGTGCCGTCCTCGAACAAGGCGTTGAAGCCGGCGTAAGCGTCCGCTTGCAGCACGCCCTCGAACTTGGCCAAGTGGGTTTGCGGATGGATGCCCTTGCGGTCGGGCGTGTAGGCGAACCAAACCGCCGGCGGCGTGGTGTCGCCGGCGGGCCGGTCATCGCGCACGTAAGTCCACAGGCGGGCCGTCTTGGTTTTGCCATTGCCGGGCGCCAGCACCGGGATCGGCGTGTCGTCGGCATGCAGCTTCGACGCCGTCAGTACATGGCGGCGAATGGCATCGACCAACGGACGCAGCAATGCGCTGGCGGCGCCGACCCAGCTCGCCAGCAGCGCACGATCGAGGTCGACGCCTTCTCGGGCGTAAATGACGGCCTGGCGGTACAGCGGCAGATGATCGGCGAACTTCGCCACCAGGATGTGCGCCAGCAGGCCGGGGCCGGCAATGCCGCGCTCGATCGGCCGGCTTGGCGCCGGCGCCTGGACGATGGCGTCGCAGCAGGAGCACGCCAGTTTCGGACGAACATGGCGGATCACGCGGAAGCTGGCCGGCGTGAACTCCAGTTGCTCGGCCACGTCCTCGCCCAGCGGCCGCAGGCCGCCTCCACAAGCAGGGCAAGCATCGGCCGTCGGCGCGTAGACCTTCTCGTCTCGTGGCAAATGATCGGGCAAAGGCCGGCGCACCGACTTCTTGCGTGGCGCCTGGTCGGCCGCCGGCATCTCGCGCGCGGCCTCGGCCTCGTCGGCCTGCAGGTCTTCCAGTTGCAGTTCCAGCTGCTCGATCTGGTGGTCCAGCTTTTCCGACTTGCGGCCGAACTGCATGCGCCGCAGCTTAGCGATCTGCAGCTTGAGGTGTTCGATCTCGACGGCGCGCGTGTTCAGTTGTTCGCGCAGCCCTTCCACCACCTCGTCTTGGGCGAGCAGCAGCGCCTTCAAGGCGGCGATGTCGTTGGGCAGGTCGGCTGGGCTGAGCATGCGCCAAGTTTACGCGAGGCTTGTACCGTTTACAAGGCCGACGTCGGCTTCCAGGTCCGTTCCGGCCGCCGCCAGTCTATGCCTTCGAGCAGCATCGACAGCTGCGCCTGCGTCAGCGCCACCGAACCGTTGCTGGCGTGTGGCCAGATGAAGCGACCGCGCTCAAGCCGCTTGGCCAGCAGGCACAGGCCATCGCCGGTCCACCACAGTAATTTGACGAGGTCGCCGCGCCGGCCACGAAACACGAACACGTGGCCGCTGAACGGATCTTCCTCCAGCGCCGTCTGCACTTTGGCAGCCAGACCGTTGAAGCCGGAGCGCATGTCGGTGGTGCCGGCGGCCAGCCACACCTTGGTGCCGGCGGGCAGGCCGATCATCGCAGCACCCGATCGAGCACCTGCGCCAGCGCGGCCGCGTTGGGCTGGCCTTCGATTCGCACCCGGACCTGGCCCAGCTCAAGCACGATCGTGCCGTCGGCGCTGGCGGCGGCCTTGCCTGGAGCAGGCGCCGTTGGCGCCAGCACCACCGGTAACAGGCCATCGTCGCGCATCAACGCAGGCACGCCGAGACGTCCTTGTTGATGGAGGCGGCGCCAGTTGAACACCTGGTTGGCGTTGACGCCGTGTTCGCGCGCGATGCGAGCGACGGAGACGCCAGGTTCGAGCGACAGCGCCACCAATGCGCGCTTGAACTCCAAAGAGTGCTGCCGATAATGGTCGCGCGCATTCGTGGAAGTGATCGGTTGAAAATTTGTGTCCATAATCAGAATCTGTGGGCACAAATGCTGTGCCAAAATTCGATCATGAATGACGGTGGTCAGGGAGTCCAGACGGCGCTAGGAAGACGCTTACCGCTCAGGCGCATCGCTATCAGTTGGAAAAGCGCCCCGGCCAACTACCCATCAATACCTGCACGGCGCCATCGCCGGCGCCACGTTGGCCACACCATCCCGAATATGCCCGTTGCGGAAAACCCCGGCCAGAATCAAGCATCCTCCGGAATCCAAGTCATGCGATTGCTCATCAGCTCGACTTTCAGGTCAGCGATTTCCATCGTGCCAACGTGCCCCCACCAATCACTCTGACTCGCGTTCACTTTTGTGGCCGCCTTTGCGAGGCCACGCCAGATTTTTGATTTCATCTTTGCCTCCTTCCGCAAGTTTTCGCCAAACTTAAGACGGTTAACTGGGCAATGGAATCGAACCAGACCGCCGGCCATTTCTCGCAG
>DATMSN010000797.1:0-2108 GCA_035565375.1 Duganella sp.
CTCGAACAAGGTGACCTTGAAGCCGGCCCGCGCCAGCTCGACGGCGGCGCTGCAGCCGGCCCAGCCGCTGCCGATGACGGCGACCGAACGGGAACTCGATGGCTCGGCTTTGGCGGCCGAGCGTTTTTCCTCCGGCGACCCGGTCACGGCGTCGTCGTTAGCCACGAATATAGGTCTTCCAGGCGAGCCACAGTTTGCGGATGGGGGTGAGCGAGATGCGCTGCGTGAGTACGTGGTAGCCGTCGCTTTCCACCTCGGTCAGCAAGGTGCGGTAGATGGCGGCCATCATCAGGCCCGGGCGCTGGGCGCGCCGGTCTTCCTTCGGCAGCAGCGCGAAGGCGTCGTCGTACGCCTGCTGGGCGCGGGCGGTCTGGAAGGCCATCAGTTTTTCGAAGTTCTCGCTGTGGCGGGCGTTGAGCAGGTCGGCGGCGGTGACGTTGAACTGTTGCAGCTCGTTGATCGGCAGATAGATGCGGCCTTTGCGCGCGTCCTCGCCGACGTCGCGGATGATGTTGGTCAGCTGGAAGGCGTGGCCCAGCTTTTCCGCGTACCGCAGCGTCTCGGGTTGGGTCACGCCAAAGATGCTGGCCGACAGGATGCCGACCACCGAGGCCACGTGCCAGCAATAGCTGGTCAGCGCCGGATAGTCGAGATAGCGGGTCTGGTTCAAGTCCATCTCCATGCCGTCGATGATGGCCTGCAAGTGTTGCTGTTCCAGTTTGTAGATGGCCAGGTGCGGCTGCAGCGCCTGCGTCACGGGATGGCTTTGCTTGCCTTCGTACATGTTGGCGATTTCCTTGCGCCACCACGCCAGCTTGATGCGGGCCACCGACTCGTCGGTGCATTCGTCGACGGTGTCGTCGACCTCGCGGCAAAAGGCATACAGGGCGGTGATGGCTCGGCGACGCTCCGGCGGCAGGAACAGAAAACTATAGTAAAAACTGGAGCCGCTCTGGGCGGTCTTTTGCTGGCAGTAGTCGTCGGGGGACATGAATAAAAAAGCAAGGAATGACTATCGAAGCCGCTATTCTATAGTGTTCAGTGCATGGATGGGGGCTGGGTTATAGTGGCCACTTTCTTATTTGGCGGGAGGGCGCGATGATACGGATCCGGGAAATCGACCATATCGTGTTGCGGGTGATCGAACTGGAGCCGATGCTGCGTTTCTACGGCAGCGTGCTCGGCTGCCCGGTGGAGAAACGGCAGGACGCCATCGGCCTGGTGCAATTGCGCGCCGGCGCTTCGATGATCGACCTGGTGCCGGTCGACGGCAAGCTGGGGAGCATGGGTGGCGCGGCGCCGGGCAAAGAGGGCCGCAATCTGGATCACTTCTGCCTGCGGGTGGAGCCGTTCGACGAGATGGCGATCCGGGCGCATCTGGCGGCGCATGGGGTGGCGGCCGGGCCGGTCGAATCGCGCTTTGGCGCCGAAGGCGAGGGGCCGTCGATCTATCTGACCGACCCCGAAGGGAATGTGGTCGAGCTTAAAGGCCCGCCATCATCCGGTTAGCGCGGCGGCGGCCGGGCGGATCGGACAGCACGCGCACGATGACGTTGACCGGGATCGCGCGCCGCACCAGAAATTCCGACGCGAAGGCCTTGCCGTGGCTTTGCTGCAGGCGCACGCCCAGCTCGACGATCTTGGACGTTTCGGTGTCCGGACGCTGCGATTGGCCCATGGCCAGCCCGAAATAGGGGTTATGTGACAACATGATTACACCTCGTAATTTTTACCGGAACATAACACGAGACGGTAATATTGTGCAGTGGAAACGATTTAATTGTGCGCGGCTTGCAGATTACTGCTGAGATTACCCATCCGTCTGGCGCCCCGCAGGCGCTTGCGCGCGATATATGTTGCGCGGCGGGCCTTAAACAGGATTGTCATAGGGGAATTTAAGCGACAGCCTCAAGCGATTTCAATACAATCGTTTTCAGGCAGGGGTGACGGGCCGCTTTTGGCGACGCACCGGCTGCGCCATATCCACCAGGGGGCAACCATGCGCATGGCTCAATTCCACACTTCCGACGCGGAGGCGGTCGGCGCACTGGCGCTGCCGGCCGACGCCGATCTGCTGCTGGTGTTCGGCGCCCGCGCGCTGCTGCAGG
>DATMSN010000798.1:0-1909 GCA_035565375.1 Duganella sp.
CTCGGGGCCCGCGTGGTGTTGGGCGCGCGGCGGCCGGAAAAGCTGGCGGCGCTGTGCGAGGAGATCGCGGCCCACGGCGGCAAGGCTTGTTATCGCGCCACGGACGTCAAGCGGCGTGACGACCTGTCGCAACTCGTGCAACTGGCGATCGAACGGTACGGGAAACTGGATGTTTTGATCAGCAACGCCGGCGTCGCGCCGCTGTCGCCGCTCGACGAGCTGAGGGTCGAGGATTGGGAGAACATGATCGACGTGAACGTCAAGGGAGTGCTTTACGGCATAGCGGCGGCCTTGCCGGTATTTCGTCGCCAGGGCAGCGGCCACTTCATCCATACGCTGTCGACCGCCGTGTTGCGGGTGGTGCCGACGATGGCGGTGTACGCGGGATCTAAGCTCGCCGTCAAGGCAATTTCCGAAGGGCTACGCCAGGAAGCTGGCGGCAACCTGCGCGTGACCACCATCACGCCCGGGTATGTGGACACGGAATTGCCGGTTTCGATGCCTGATCCCGTCACGCGGGACCGGCACTTCGCCGCCATGAAGCAAATGGCGATCCCGGCGCTGGCGATCGCCGAGGCCATCGCCTTCGCCATCGGCCAGCCCGGCAATGTGGATGTCGGCGATATTGTCGTCCGTCCGACCGCCCAGGCCTAGGCCGAACCAAGCTGCGGGGACCGCGGCGGCCAAGTACCTTCGGCGCTACGGTTTTCGAACCACTTTTTCATTTCCGAATCTTCCAACGCGTATTCGCCTTTGGCGGATTTCCAGATGAGGGAAGGGGTCTGCATGCGCAACGCCTTAATCAAGTCACTGTGATGCTGAAGTTGCTTACTGCCTGTACCAGTTCGCCGGTTTCAAAGCCTGAGATCCTGAACAGTGCCGGCACAGGGAGTGAGACTATCTCAATATCTGTGCTGGTTGCCAGGGACTGGTCTGGGGCTCGCAAGCGATTGGCCGCCAATCAAGCCTCCCGAAACGCGGCCGCGGCGGCCAAGGTTTAGACCATTCCAGCCAGGTTCTTTTCTATTACGAAAGAATTTCGTCGCGGGACTAGAATCCCGTACTATCGATGCCGAGGCTCGCGGGACAAGCACCGCCAGCCCGCGCCGAACGACCTTTCAGGAATCCATCCATGTCAAGCACCCCGCCGCAATCGCAGTCCAGGGCCAACGCGCCCGGGTTCGTTCACGACGCCGGCACCATCGCCGCGCGGCTCGATCGCCTGCCCGCCACCCGCAGCGTCTGGCAACTGGTCGCCCTGCTGGCGCTCGGCTATTTCTTCGAGCTGTACGATCTGCTCTACACGGGATACGTGGCGCCCGGCCTGGTCAAGGGCGGCATCCTCACCCCGACCACCGTCGGGCTGTTCGGCATGACCGGCGTCGCCAGCTTCATCGCCGCGCTGTTCGGCGGCCTGTTCATCGGCACCATGTGCTGCGGCTTTCTGGCCGACCGCTACGGCCGGCGCGCGGTCTTCACCTGGTCGCTGATCTGGTACGCGGCCGCCAACCTGATCATGGCGACGCAGACCACGGCCTTCGGGCTGAACTTTTGGCGTTTCGTCGTCGGCGTCGGCCTTGGCGTCGAAATGGTGACGATGGGCACCTACCTGTCCGAAATCGTGCCCAAGCACATACGCGGGCGCGCGTTCGCGCTGGCCCAGGCGGTCGGCTTCTGCGCCGTGCCGATCGTCGCCTTCCTCTCCTATCAACTGGTGCCGCGCACCGTGTTCGGCATCGACGGCTGGCGCATCGTCGTCGTGATCGGTTGCCACGGCGCGCTGCTGGTCTGGTGGATACGCCGCCGGCTGCCCGAAAGCCCGCGCTGGCTGGCCATGAAAGGCCGCTACGCGGAGGCGGACCGCGTGATGTGCGCGCTGGAGGCCGCCGTGCGCAAGGAATATGGCCGC
>DATMSN010000799.1:0-7097 GCA_035565375.1 Duganella sp.
GCAGCATGCGCACCGCCGTTCCCGCGCCCGGCGCCGACGAGACGCTGATGCGCCCGCCCAGCGCGGCGCTGACGATGTTGTAGACGATGTGCATGCCGAGCCCCGTGCCGCCCTGGCCCATGCGCGTGGTGAAGAACGGATCGAACACGCGGCGCAGCACCTCGTCGTTCATGCCGGCGCCGTTGTCGCTGAAGGTCAGCGCCACCATGCCGTCGGCCGCCGCCTCGGCGTGCACGGTGATGACGCCGCCCGCGCCGGCCTCGAACGCGTGATTGAGCGCGTTGTTCATCAGGTTGTTGAGGACTTGATACAAGCCGCCCGGATAGGAATCGAAGCGCAGCCCCTCCTGTATCTCCAGCACGACTTCGCAGCCGGCGCGGCGCAGGCGCGGCGTGTACGTGGCGATGGTGTCGCGCACCGCCTCCTGCAGGTCGAACTCGCGCCGCTGGTCGTTGGTCTGGTCGACGGCGATCTGCTTGAACGACGAAATCAGCTCCGCCGCCTTGTGCAGCGAGTTCGAAATCAGTTGGCTGGCGGTGCGTACTTCCTCCAGGTGCACGATCAATTCCGAGCGGCGCAGCGCGCCGGCGGCGACGTGGCGCTCGAAATCCTCGACGCGGTCGCGCAGCGACGTCGATGCCAGCAGGCTGTTGCCGATCGGTGTATTGAGTTCGTGCGCGATGCCCGCCACCAGCGATCCGAGCGAGGCCATTTTCTCGGACGCCAGCAGCTCGACCTGGGTGCGCTGCAAGGTGTGCAGCGCGGCGCTCAGATCGGCGTTGGCGCGTTCCAGCGCGGCCGAGCGTTCGCTCACGCGGCTTTCCAGCGAGACGTTGAGGTCCTTCAGGTCCAGCTTGGCCTCGGACAGGCGCAGCTCCGAATGCTCCAGTTGCGCGATCCGCTCGCGCAGGGCGCCGCTCATGGTGTTGAGCGCGCGCGCGAAGGCGGCGATTTCGTCGTCGCCGTCGACCGCCAGCGCCTTGCTGTAGTCGCCCAGTTCCATTTGCGCGGACTGCCCCATCAAGGCATGCAGCCGGCGGCCGATGCCGTGGGTGAAGGCGTAGAACAGCAGCAGGCCGACCGCCAGCCCGGCCAGCGAGATCACGCCGCCCTGCAGCATGACCTTGTCGCGCGCGTGTTTCAGATCTTCCGTGGTGAGGCCGAAGTTGATGCTGCCGACGCGGTTGCCGCGCAGCAGCAACGGCGCGCGCGCATGCAGGGTGTCGCCGCTGATGATGGTGCGGACCCCCTTGAAACCGGCGCCGCCGCCTCGCTTGAGGATCGCGGGCAGCGGCTCGTCGCGTTTGCCCACTTCGATGATCGGTTGTTCGTTCTCGTCGAGCACCAGCAGATATCGGATCAGGCTATCGGCGGGATCGGCCAGCATCTCGGCCAGATAGCTGTTCAGCTCCGGCAGGCGGCCGCGCGTCGCGTAGGGGCTGAGGGAGAGATTGAGCGTGACCGCGTACTCCTGCGCGACCCGCTCGGCGTTGGTGCCGACGGCGTGGTTCATCAGCCGGATGCTGTTCCAGATCAGCAGGCCGACCACCAGCGCCTGGATCACGGCACTAAGCAGCAGGAATTTGGCGCGCAGCGAGAGGCTCACGGTAGTCGGCTCACAATGATTCAATTCGGCAAGGCATGCGCTTGGCGGGGTTCGATGCTCGAAGTTAAACTAATTTCTTGAAGGCATGGAAACTAACGCGCGAAAGGCCCGAACGAATCGAAAAGATGTGGTTTTTGTGCGAAAGCCGCGCGTTCCTTGGGTTGCATGGCCACGCCAGCCTATTTTTTTTCGCATGCTTATCAATTCCGCCACGCCGGCCGGCCCGGTCCGCGCGGGCGGCGCGATGGCTTGCGACGTTTTGCCTGTCAGGTATTACAATAGCGGCTCCCTCTTCCTACCCACGAGATCACTTATATGGCCGTCAATTCCCCTCTGCCCCTTGCCTCCGCCCTGAAGCCTGTCGCCGGCGTCGAAATCGGTTTTGCCGAAGCCGGCATCAAGAAGCCGAACCGCAAGGACGTGCTGGTGATGAAGGTCGCGCCGACGGCCACCGTGGCCGGCGTGTTCACGCTCAACCGCTTCTGCGCCGCGCCGGTGCAGATCGCCAAGGCCCACCTGGCCGCCGCCCGCGAGAGCGGCAAGCCGATCGCCGCGCTGTTGATCAACACCGGCAACGCCAACGCCGGCACCGGCGAACTGGGTCTGTCGCTGGCCAACGAGACCTGCGCCGCGCTGGCCGCGCAACTGGGCTGCGAGGCGTCGCAGATCCTGCCGTTTTCGACCGGCGTGATCCTCGAACCGCTGCCGGCCGCCAAGGTGATCGCCGGCCTGCCGCAGGCGGTCGCGGGTCTGAAGGCGGACAACTGGTACAACGCGGCCGAAGCCATCATGACCACCGACACCCAGCCGAAGGCCGGCTCGCGCACGGTCACCATCGGCGGCCACACGGTCACCATGAGCGGCATCAGCAAGGGCGCCGGCATGATCAAGCCGAACATGGCCACCATGCTGGGCTACCTGGCGTTCGACGCCAAGGTGGCGCAACCGGTGCTCGACGTGCTGGTCAAGCAGGCCGCCGACAAGAGCTTCAACTGCATCACCATCGACGGCGACACCTCGACCAACGACTCCTTCATGCTGATCGCCACCGGCGCCGGCACGCTGGAGGTGAACTCGGTCGACTCGCCGGAATACGCCGAACTGGCGGCCGCCGTCACCGAGCTGTCGCTGTTCCTGGCGCAGTCCATCGTGCGCGACGGCGAAGGCGCGACCAAATTCATCACCATCACGGTGGAAGAGGGCGAGAGCGTCGAGGAGTGCCGCAAGATCGCCTACTCGATCGGCCACTCGCCGCTGGTCAAGACGGCGTTCTTCGCCTCCGATCCCAACCTGGGCCGCATCCTGTGCGCCATCGGTTACGCCGGCGTGGAGCTCGACGTGGGCAAACTCAATCTGTACCTGGACGACGTTTTGGTCGCCAAGAACGGCGGCCGCAATCCGGACTACAAGGAGGAGGACGGCCAGCGCGTGATGCAGCAAAGCGAGATCACGGTGCGCGTCAAGCTGGCGCGCGGCGCGGCGGCGGCCACCGTCTACACCTGCGACCTGTCGCACGACTACGTGAGCATCAACGCCGACTACCGTTCCTAAGATGGCGACGCCTCTCGAACAATTCCTGGTGCGCGCCGAAGCCCTGCTGGCGCGCGTGGAGGCGGTGCTGCCGCAGGCGCCGCGCGAACCCGATTGGAAGCTGGGCTTCGCCTTCCGCTGGCGCAAGCGCAGCGGCGGCGGCGCCAGCTATCTGCAGGCGGTGGCGCACGTGTCGCCGATCGCGCTGGACGACTTGCAGCATATCGGCCCGCAGAAAGAGCAGATCGAGCAGAACACGCGCCAGTTCGTGCAGGGCCGTCCGGCCAACAACGTGCTGCTGACGGGCGCGCGCGGCACCGGCAAATCGTCGCTGATCAAAGCCTGCCTGAACCAGTTCGGCAAGGACGGCCTGCGCCTGATCGAAGTCGACAAGGCCGACCTGGCCGAGCTGCCCGACATCGTCGACATCGTCGCCGGGCGGCCGGAGCGCTTCATCATCTTCTGCGACGATTTGTCGTTCGAAGAAGGGGAGAGCGGCTACAAGGCGCTGAAGGTGGCGCTCGACGGCAGCATCTCGGCGCAATCGGACAATGTACTGATCTACGCCACCTCCAACCGCCGCCACCTGATGCCGGAGCGGATGTCGGACAACACCAGCTACACGCACGACGAGGATGGCGACCTGCATCCCGGCGAAACGGTGGAGGAGAAGATCTCGCTGTCGGAGCGCTTCGGCCTGTGGCTGTCGTTCTACCCGTTCAAGCAGGACGACTACCTGGCCATCGTCGGCCACTGGCTGTCGTCGCTGGGCTGCACCGAGGCGCAGATCGAGGCGGCGCGCGGCGACGCGCTGCGCTGGGCGTTGCAGCGCGGTTCGCGCTCGGGGCGAGTGGCCTGGCAGTTCGCCAAGGACTACGCCGGCAAGCTGCCGCGGGCGGGCCAGGCATGAGCGGGGCCGAAGCGAAGATCAAGCCGGTCGATGTCGCGGTGGGCATTCTGATGAAGCCGAACGGCGACGTGCTGCTGGGCCAGCGGCCGGCCGGCAAGCCGTACGACGGCTACTGGGAGTTCCCCGGCGGCAAAGTCGATCCCGGCGAAACGATCCTGCAAGCGCTCAAGCGCGAGTTTGTCGAGGAGCTGGGGCTGACGATCAACAGCGCAGAGGAATGGTGCGGCGTCGAATACGTGTATCCGCACGCGCACGTGCGGCTGCATTTCTACATCAGCAGGGATTGGGACGGCGAGCCGCAAAGCCTGGAGGGCCAGGCCTTCGCGTGGCAGGGCACGGTGGGCGTCGAACCGCTGCTGCCGGCCACGATCCCGCTGCTCGAATGGCTGGACGTCGTCCGCGCCGAGCACGCCTAAAACTCCGGGGTCAGGTCCTAATGCCGCTAAGTTAAGCCGATTTTCGTAGGGCGGATTAGGCGGAACGCCGTAATCGGCCATTTATGAGCCGCCGACGGAGCATGCATGGCCGATTACGCTGCGCTAATCCGCCCTACGTGATTCCGATGGCCGCTTAACTTAGCGGCATTAGGGGCAGGTCCACCATTTCTACATGGCCTCGACCGTAGGGGCGGAGAAACCATCCGCCGGCGAGGTGTGGCGAGAGCTACTGCTAAGCCCGTGTAGAATTGGTGGACCTGACCCCGGAGTTACTCTTCCTCGAGCGGGTCTTTCGGCGGCGCGGCCGGGATGGCGTACTTTTCCTCGGCCCAGGCGCCGAGGTCGATCTGTTTGCAGCGTTCCGAACAGAACGGGCGATACTTATTCTCTTCCTTCCACTCCACTTTGGCGGAGCAGGTAGGACAGTTAACTACGGTGGCCATGATGATTCTTTAGAAGTTACAGAGTGTGAGCTCGAATGGTACATCATCTTCCAGCGGCTTGGGTTTCAGGTCGCCGCCCTGGGTTGTGAAGCGCACCCACAGCATGTACTTGTTGGCCGAAATTTCCGGGATCGCGCCCAGCGATTCGTCCAGGGTCAGCCGCAACATCTGGTAGACCTTGCCCTGCAACATCTGCTGGTAGCTGCCGGCGACGGCGATCATCTTGACCGGGCCGCCCGAGTCGCGCAACAGGCGCAGCACCAGCGCCAGCGCGTCGAACAGCGGCGCCAGCGGCGCGAACCACGTGGCGATGTCGTTGAAGCGCTGCTCGGCCGGCCGCTTTTGCCAGGCGTAGTACGACGGCAGGTCGAATTCGCAGGCGCCGCCCGGGATGATGGTGCGCCCCCGTATGCTCATCAGCCATTCGTTGTCGCGCACGTTCTGGCCGGTCTTGCCCTGGGCCGCGACCAGCGCGCCGCTGACGCCGTCGAGTTCGGCAAGGATGGCGTCCAAGGTTTCGGTCTGGACATTGGGATTCATGCGGTAGCCCAGCAGGCTTTGGCGCTGGCGCTCGAGTTCCTGCAGCAGGTCGGATTTCAGGTCGGCGCGGCCGGCCACTTCCAGCATGTCGAAGATCGTCGACAGGGCGACGTGATGCTGCATCGGATGTTCCTGATGCACAAAGAATTTGAATTTCTCGTACAGATCCTCTAATCGCAACAACGTGCGGATGCGCTCGTTGAAAGGATATTCGTAGACAATCAAAATAACATCCCTCTATTTGTGGACCTGCGGTGAATTCACGTGATTCTGAAGCAAGCCAAGCAAAATTACAAACGTTGCGAAGGTATTGTTACCGTTCTTTTTGAAAATGCCAGCGAATTTTCATATACAGGGCGTGTAAACGGTCGATTTGGGGCGTCAAAGCGGCAATCCCATCGTTATTCTCGATGACGTCGTCGGCCGCCGCCAGCCGTTGCGCCCGGCTCGCCTGCGCCGCCATGATGGCCAGCACCTGGGATTCCGGCAAATTGTTACGCGCCATCACGCGGGCAATTTGCACTTCCTCGCGGCAATCGACCACCAGGATGCGCGCCACCCGCTCGCGCCAGGCGCCCGATTCGACCAGCAGCGGCACCGCGTAGATGACGTAGCTGCCCGTGGCGGCCGGCCTGCTGGACAACGCGGCGCCCGAGGAGCGCATCCGCGCCGAGGTGGAAGAAGAACTGGGCTATCGCCTGGGCGCGGTGCACAAGGTGCTCGACGCCTTCATGAGCCCGGGTTCGGTGACCGAGAAACTGCACTTCTTCGTGGCCGAGTACGAGCCCTCGATGCGCATCGGCGACGGCGGCGGCCTGGCCGAGGAGGGCGAGGACATCGAGGTGCTCGAACTCGGCATCGACGAGGCGCTGGCCATGGTGGCGGACGGGCGCATCGCCGACGCCAAGACGGTGATGCTGCTGTATCACGCGCAACTGCATGTTTTTCCGCCGAGATAATCGGCACGATGCGTCTTCTTCGTCTCTCCTTGCTGCGCACCGCCTGCGCGCTTTCCTTCACCGCCCTGTCCGTTCCGGGCGCCCTTGCGCAGCAGGTCTTGCCAGGCGAAGTGGAGACCGCCCTCGCGCGCGCCAAGGTGCCGCGCGATTCGGTGACGATGCTGGTGGCCGATGCCGACGGCCTGCGCCCGCCGCGCCTGGCCTGGCGCACGCAGGTGCCGGTGAACCCGGCGTCGATCATGAAGCTGGTCACCACCTATGCCGCGCTCGACCTGCTCGGGCCGGCCTACAGCTGGAGCACGCCGGTCTACGTCGACGGCACGGTGAGCAACGGCGTACTCAACGGCAACCTCTACATCAAGGGCCAGGGCGATCCCAAGCTGGTGCTGGAGCGGGCCTGGCTGCTGCTGCGGCGGGTGCAGGGCCTGGGCATCACCACCGTGAGCGGCGACATCGTGCTGGACCGCAGCGCCTTCGACGGCACGATCGAGAACGACCCCGCCGCCTTCGACGGCGAACCGCTGCGGCCCTACAACGCCTCGCCCGATGCGCTGCTGGTCAACTTCAAGTCGGTCAACATGGTCTTCACGCCCGAGCGCGGCGGCCAGCAGGCGCGCGTGAGCTACGAGCCGCCGCTCGCCAGCGTGTCGATGCAGCCCGCGGTCGCGCTTG
>DATMSN010000800.1:0-11822 GCA_035565375.1 Duganella sp.
GTACTTCGGTGAACTGTAAATACGATTTCTCCTATGAGAGCTTGTCCACCGGTGTCCACGAAAGTAGCTAAATCCTTCATTCACACTGCAGGGGTCGCAAGTTCGAAACTTGCACTTCCCACCAAGAATTCCTTAAAAACAAAGGCCTGCGTTTATCGCAGGCCTTTGTCGTTTCGGGGTCATGAAAAAACCGTGAAAATCCGCCACTGGCCGTGCGCGGATCGAGCGCGCGTATTGTCGCGACAAACGCCACGTCCGCAGTACCCTTTTGCATTTTAATTGCGCCAGACTCCGCCCACACGGGCATCGGGCGCGTGCTGTGCCGCGTCCAGTCGAAGAGTTGCCTTCATAACGTTCTTTTTCGCAGAATGTGTTTGCGGCGGCGAGTCGGCTATGCCGCGTCTGGTTTATCGCGAAAAGAGTTTTGCGCTTTGGTGGACTTCGAACTGCAGGGGCGACATGTCTCACCGCATCCAACAGTTTTATTGCCGAGCGTTTAATGCGTTCGCTAAATTCCAACTGCCCAACAGTCTATTTAGGCGAGCGGATATTTCAACGTATTCAGGCGTTAGCATCGCGCAGCTGGGCTTTGTCACCTCCAGAGGCGCGCAGCCGGCGCTCAAGCACTTCGAACAGCCCCATACCGGCGAGCATGGCAATGGCAAACAGCATCGGCTTGGTCGCGCCGCTGGCGATCGATGCGAGTGCGGGCCCGGGGCAGTAGCCGGCAAGTCCCCAGCCTATGCCAAACAATATGCTGCCTCCTGTTAATCGGCGGTCAATGTCGCGTTTGCCAGGGAGTTGTATCGCAGCGCCCAGCATCGAGTGGCTGCGGCGTCTGGCAAGCGCAAAGGCTGGCAGGCCGATACTGATGGCACCTGCCATCACAAGCGCCAATGAAGGATCCCAGGATCCTGCAAGATCAAGGAAACCCAGGACCTTTGACGGATCGGTCATGCCGGATACGATGAGGCCCACGCCGAATAATAGCCCGGTAAGAGCGGCCGAAAATATAAACACTGTGGCTCCTTAATTCAGTAGATGGCGCATGACAAAGACGGTTGCAAAGCCGGCCATCATGAAGGTGGCGGTTGCTGCCAGCGAACGCGGCGACAGGCGCGACAGTCCGCAGACGCCATGGCCGCTGGTGCATCCGGCGCCGTAGCGCGTGCCGATACCCACGGCTAGTCCGCCCAGCAACAGCAGGCCGGTGCCGGCGTCGACTCGCGTCGGCGGCAGGGCTGCAAACTGTTGGTACAGCAGAGGTGCCGCCAGCAGCCCCGCAATAAAGGCTATGCGCCATCCGAGGTCGCTTCTTTGAGGCCGCATTAGACCGCCGACGATGCCACTTATGCCGGCGATACGGCCGTTGAACAGCACCAGGATTGCGGCGGCAAGGCCGATCAGCATGCCGCCGCCCAGTGCGGACCATGGAGTGAAATGTAACCAGTCTATGTTCACGGCGAGTCTCCGGAAGGTTGGCAGAATTGTTGATAAAGCGTTTGAAGCACCGCCAGCGCCTGCGCACTGGCGATCTGATAATAGATCTGCTTGCCGTCGCGACGCGTGCTCACCAGGTTTTCGTCGCGCAGCACGCCAAGTTGCTGCGATAGCGTGGGTTGACGGATGTCGAGCAAGTGCTCGAGTTCACCAACGCAATGCTCGCCCTCGGTCAGCTGGCATAGCAGCAGCAAGCGGTCCGTGTTGGCGAGTGCCTTCAGCAGGCTGCTCGCCTGTTTCGCAGCGTTGCGCATCTGTAGCGGATCGAAGGTCGTCGTCATGTTTGGAATTAATCTATCTATTTATAATATATAAGAAAAGATATTGATGTGCAAGCATAGAATCAGCCTATGCCAGACCTGCTTGCTTAAGTCGGCGATACAAAGTTCGCTCACTCATGCCCAGTGCAGCCGCCAAGGCTTTTCTGGAGCCGGTAAAGCGACGCGCAAATTCCACGAAGTCCACCGCATCCAGATGCGCTACCACCTGCGCTGGCGCTGAAGTTGCCAGTCCGAGATGGACGGCCTTGATCTCGCCGTCGTCGGCAAAAAGGCGGGCGCGTTCGATAACGTTGCGCAGTTCCCGTATATTGCCGGGCCATGGATACTGACTCAGGGCGGTCAGGGCATCAGCGGCGATGCGCAATGTCGCGCTGCCACCGCTACGCTGGAGCAGTGACTCCACTAGCAGCGCTATGTCGCCGCTGCGTTCACGAAGGGGCGGCAGTCGCAGCGGGAAAGCGGCGATCCGGTAATACAAATCCTGGCGGAACTGGCCGTCAGCGACCATCCGCTCCAGTGGCTTGTGGGTCGCGGTCACCAGGCGGAAATTGGCCTGCAAGGTTTCCACCCCGCCTACCCGGCGATAGGTGCCGGACTCGATTAGCCGCAGTAACTTCACTTGCATGCTGAGCGGTACGTCGCCTATTTCATCGAGGAAGAGGGTGCCACCGTTCGCGGTCTCGGCCAGACCGGCCTTGCGCGCCACTGCTCCGGTGAACGCGCCTTTCTCGTAGCCGAATACCTCGCTCTCGAACAAGGTTTCAGTCAAGCCCGAGCAGTCCATCACCACAAATGGTCCGCTGGCATGGGCGCTGGTTTCGTGCAGCGCACGTGCGAACAGTTCTTTGCCGGTTCCGGATTCGCCGAGCAGCAATACCGGCAATTCTGACCTCGCCACGCGTTGCAGGTCGCCGAGCGCACGGTTGAATGCCGGCGATTGCCCCACCAGTCCCGATCCGCTGGCACGGGCCGAGGCTTGGCGCACAGTTTGCAAACGCTCGACGAAGCCGATTACCTCGTGATTGGCGTCGATGATCGGCCGCAATTCCACATCGACATGTTCCGGTCCGCGCGGCGTGTGGTGGATATGCAGCACGCGATCAGGCGCTTTGGAGGCAAGCGCACTTTGCAGTGGACAGTGTTCGCCGGCCTGGTCGCACGGCACCGAGAACTGGTGGGAGATCGCGAAGCACTTGTGACCCAGATAGGGTTTGCCAGCCACGGCGAACTGGCGCTTGTAGGCGGTATTGGCCGCCAGGATTTCATACGCCGTGTTCATGACGATCATTGGGGCCGTCTCGTGATCCAGGTAGGAAATGAGTGCCCGCACCTCGGGCGCCTGTAAAAGTTTTTGATTTGTCATTAAAAAATTCCAAGAAGGTGACTGCCAAACTGCCACTGGCAGTATGCCACTGCCTTCGGGGGTTGTCACTCCATCTGCTCCTCGCCGGAATATCGCAGGCAAATCAAGCACTTGGGAGAACTGTGCCGCTGGCATGAGTCTTGTATATACGGGAAGGTAATAACACCGATACGGAGGAAGACATGGAACAACTATATGTCGAAGGCTTTTTCGACGCAGCGACAAGTACCATTAGCTACATTGTCATGGACCAGCAGAGCCACGCCTGTGCGCTGATCGACAGCGTGCTCGACTACGACCCCAAGTCGGGCCGGACCAACACCGCTAGCGCAGACCAATTGATGGCCCGTGTTCGCGCTCTGGGTGCCGTAGTTGAATGGATACTGGAAACACATGCCCATGCCGACCATCTGTCGGCAGCACCCTATCTGAAGCTGCACCTTGGTGGGCGCGTCGCTATCGGGAGTCATATCCGGCAAGTGCAAGATGTTTTTGGCAAACTGTTTAATGCCGGCCCTGATTTCGCCCATGATGGCAGCCAGTTCGACCACCTGTTTGAGGATGACGAAGTATTTCATATCGGAACGCTCAAGGCCCGTGCCATGCATACTCCCGGCCACACGCCAGCGTGCATGACCTACGTGGTAGAAGGCGGTGCCGCTGCCTCGGCGTTCGTTGGCGATACGCTGTTCATGCCCGATTACGGCACCGCTCGCTGCGATTTCCCTGGCGGCGACCCGCGCATCCTGTTCCGTTCAATCAATCGGGTGCTGAGTCTACCGCCGGAGACCAAACTGTATATGTGCCACGACTACCGCCCCAACGGTCGTCCGCCGGCGTTCGTCACCACCGTGGCGGAGGAGCGTGCCAGCAATGTCCACGTGCGCGATGGTATCAGCGAGGAAGAATTCGTGGCCATGCGCACGGCGCGCGATGCCACGCTCGACATGCCGGTGCTGATTCTGCCCTCAGTCCAGGTCAATATGCGCGCCGGGCAGTTGCCCGAGGCCGAGGAAAATGGCGTGCGCTACCTGAAAATTCCACTGAACGCTGTGTGAGCCAGGAAGAAGACCAAAATGAAAATGCAACAGCTGACTGAACAACTGTACGTGGCGCCACAGCTTAGCCCTGGCGACATGGACGAAATCGCGGCTGCCGGTATTCGCGCCATTATTTGCAACCGTCCGGACGGCGAGGCCGGTGACCAGCCGGGCTTTCGCGAAATCGCTGCCGCCGCCAGAGAAGCCGGTCTGGACGCCCATTATCTGCCGGTGACGCCAGGTCAGGCGTCGGAACAGCAGGGCGTCGAATTTGATCATCTGCTGCAAACGCTGCCGAAACCGGTGCTTGCATATTGCCGCAGCGGCATGCGCAGCACCACACTGTGGGGCCTAGCCAATACCAATCGCCTGCCCGCCGAACAGATCATCAATCGTGCCGCCGCCTGTGGCTACGATCTCAATGCGTTAGCGCGACGTTTCGCCGGCAACGGCGAGCCGTATGCGGTGAGCGATGCCAGCCATCAGATTGTCATTGTTGGCGCGGGCGCTGCCGGTATTTCAGTGGCGGCGAGCCTGTTGGCACGTAACCCGGTACTCGATATTGCCATTATCGACCCCGCCGACGTGCACTATTACCAGCCAGGATGGACCTTGGTCGGTGGCGGCGTGTTCGGGCCGGCGCAGACGGCCAAGGTCATGGGCGCGCTGATTCCGCGTGGCGTGCGCTGGATCAAGGCGGCAGTTGCTGGCTTCGTACCCGAGCATAATGTCGTGCTCCTCGAGGGCTGCCGGACCGTGCGTTATGAGCAGCTAGTCGTCTGTCCCGGCCTGAAACTGAACTGGGATGGCATTGCTGGACTCAGCGACACGCTGGGCCATTATGGCGTCACCTCCAACTACCGCTACGACCTCGCGCCCTACACCTGGGAGCTGGTGCGGCAGTTTCGTGGCGGCCAGGCACTTTTCACTCAGCCACCGATGCCGATCAAGTGCGCCGGCGCCCCGCAAAAGGCGATGTATTTGTCCTGTGACGCCTGGCGCCGCAATGGCGTGCTCGGGAAAAGCAAGGTAAGGTTCATGACCGCCGGCGCGGTGCTGTTTGGCGTGGCCGATTACGTACCGGCGCTCATGGAGTACGTGCAAGCTTACGGTATTGAGCTCAATTTCGGCCGTACCCTGGTCGCTGTTGACGGCCCGGCGCGGCTTGCAACTTTCCGTAGCGCTACCCCGGAAGGGGAGAGCGTCACCGAGCAACTGCCGTTCGACCTGTTGCACGTCGTCCCTCCGCAAATTGCACCTGATGTCATTCGTTGCAGCCCGCTTGCCGATGTGGCAGGTTGGATCGACGTCGACCAGGCGACGTTGCGCCACAAAATCCATCGCAACATCTTCGGCCTCGGCGACGCCGCCAATGCCCCCAATGCCAAGACAGCGGCGGCGGCGCGTAAGCAGGCGCCGGTGGTCGCGCATAACGTTTTATTCAATATGGGCGCGGAGGCGCGCGAGGCGCGCTATGACGGTTATGGTTCCTGCCCGTTGACGGTTGAACGCGGCAAGATTGTGCTGGCAGAGTTCACCTATGGCGGTAAATTGGCGCCCAGTTTCCCATCCTGGCTACTGGACGGGACGCGGCCGTCGCGCCTGGCCTGGCTTCTTAAAGAGCGAATACTGCCGCCGCTTTATTGGCAGGGCATGCTCAAAGGGCACGAGTGGCTGGCTCAACCTGAACTGGTCGGCTGAGCGGAAAGGAGGCGACCATGGGTGTGAGCCTGATACTCGGTGCCGTGGTGGGCATCATCATGGGATTGACCGGCGCGGGCGGCGGCATCCTGGCGGTGCCGCTGCTGGTTTTCGGGCTGCATATGACGGTGGCGAGCGCAGCGCCCATCGGATTGCTGGCAGTTGGGATCGCGGCGGCCATGGGCGCTGCGTTTGGGTTGCGCGCCGGTGTGGTGCGCTACCGAGCGGCGTTGTTGATCGCGCTCATCGGCATCCTTTGCAATCCGTTGGGCCTATGGCTGGCGCTGCGGATGCCTGTGCGTTATCTGACTTTGTTGTTTGCAATGGTCCTATTCGGTGTCTCGGCGAAAGGTGTGCGCGAAGCGCGGCTGGCGGGGCGCCAGGCGCGTCAAATTAGCGCTTGTCCTTGCCACCTAAACAGCGCTAGCGGAAGGTTGGACTGGAACATTCGTTGTGCCACCCGGCTTTCCTTGATGGGTGCCGCCGCTGGCATATTGTCTGGCCTGCTCGGGGTCGGCGGCGGGTTCGTGATCGTTCCAGCGTTGCAACACTTTTCGGATCTGGCAATGCGATCGATTGTTGCCACCTCACTCGCGGTGATTGCGCTGATTTCCCTGGTCAGCGTCGCGGGCACCATACATAGCGGACGTTTTGACTTGGCGCAGGGTTTGCCATTCGCAGTCGGCGCTACTGCCGGAATGTTGTTGGGCGGGCGGTTCGCAGCCAAATGGAAGCCAGAATATCTGAAACTGGTATTTTCGCTGATATGCGTGGCAGTGGCGTGTGGATTAATTGGCAAGACTCTGTATTAAGATGAAAGCTGTCGTTGTGCACTGCCATTTTGGCAGTATGGCAGTGCCGTTGACTGCCAATGAACTTGCCAAGTTTAAATAATAATAGTTAAGTCACTGATTATTATATGAATTTCTTTAGAGAATATATGGCACGGAAAGTGCGTAATAGAGACCATGTTAGATCCCAATAAACGATTGCTGCGTCATTTGGCAGTTGCCGTGATGGTTAAGCTTGCGGTGCTCACCGGTCTGTGGTGGGTATTCGTCCGAGATTCCCGCGTTGTCGTCGACGCCGAAGTGATCGCTAATCGGGTTGGTACGCCGACGCGGATTTTAGGAGGAAAAAAGTGATTTCAGACCAACTGGTGGACTTGTCGCGACTGCAATTCGCAGCCACCGCGATGTACCACTTCCTGTTTGTGCCTCTCACGGTGGGGATGGTATGGCTGCTGGTCATCATGGAGAGTGTGTATGTGATGACGGGCAAGGTGATATGGAAAGACATGACCCGCTTTTGGGGCAAGCTGTTCGGCATCAACTTCGCGCTGGGTGTGACCACCGGCATCACACTTGAGTTTCAGTTCGGCACCAACTGGGCCTACTACTCGCACTATGTCGGCGATATTTTTGGCGCGCCGCTGGCGATCGAGGGCATGATGGCCTTCTTCCTTGAGTCCACGATGATTGGCCTGTTTTTCTTTGGCTGGGATCGTCTGCGCCGGGAGCACCACCTGCTAGTGACGTTGTTGATGGCGATTGGCACCAACCTGTCGGCCCTGTGGATTTTGATTGCCAATGGCTGGATGCAGAATCCGGTGGGCTCGGAGTTCAGCTACCTGACGATGCGCATGGAGATGGTCGACTTCTGGGCCGTGGTGTTCAACCCGGTGGCCCAGGCCAAGTTTGTTCATACAGTCTCTGCCGGCTACGTCACCGGATCGATGTTTGTGCTTTCGATTTCAAGCTGGTATCTGCTGCGCAAGCGCGACGTCGAATTTGCCAAACGCAGTTTTCGGGTGGCGGCAGCGTTCGGCCTGGCGTCGGCGCTGAGCGTGATCGTCCTCGGCGACGAATCTGGCTACACCGTGGGTGAGGCACAGCAGACCAAGCTGGCAGCGATGGAGGCGATGTGGGAAACCAAACCGGCGCCGGCCGGCCTGACGTTGGTGGCTGACATTAATGAGGCAGCATCGCGCAACGACTGGGAGGTTGAAATCCCTTGGGTGATGGGGCTGATCGGTACGCGCTCGGTCAGCAAACAGATACCGGGGATCCGTGACATCAAGGAGAAGAACCGGGCCCGCATCGTCCGTGGCATCGTTGCTGTCAATGCGCTGGAAACCTTGCGCCGCCACCGTGATGATGCGAACGCGCTGTCCACGTTCAATGACTACAAGGCCGATCTAGGTTTCGGTCTGCTCCTGAAAAAATACGTGGCGGATGTGAGCCACGCTACGCCTGCCATCATTGATCGTGCCGTGCAGGACACAGTGCCGCGTGTGACGCCGATGTTCTGGGCGTTTCGTGCGATGGTCGGCCTTGGCGTGGCTATGTTACTGCTGTTCGCGCTTGCTTTCTGGAGCACACTCAAATCGGCCTGTACGCAGCGACCATGGCTGCTGCGCTGGGCATTATGGATGTTGCCGGCGCCATGGATCGCCTGCGAGCTCGGTTGGTTCGTTGCCGAGTACGGACGTCAGCCCTGGACCATCTATGGCGTACTACCAACCCACATGAGTGTCTCTACGCTTAGCGTGGGCAATCTTTACGGCTCGCTGGCTGGCTTCGTTGGTTTCTACACGGTGCTGCTGGTGGTGGAGATGGTCCTGATGGTGAAGTTCGCGCGTCAGGGGCCGGGTAGTCTTGGCACCGGCCGCTATGATCACGACGCCACACTGAAGGAGATGCATCATGCTTGATTACGCCACGCTGAAAGTTATCTGGTGGGTCCTGGTGGGGGTACTCCTGATTGGCTTTGCCATCATGGACGGCCATGATATGGGCGTTGGCACGCTGCTGCCGTTCGTCGGCCGCAACGACCTGGAGCGGCGAGTGGTCATCAACACGGTGGGCCCGCATTGGGATGGCAACCAGGTCTGGTTCATCACCGGCGGCGGCGCGCTGTTTGCTGCGTGGCCGGTGGTGTACGCGACCGCGTTTAGCGGCTTTTACTGGGCCATGATGCTGGTGCTGTGGGCGCTGTTTTTCCGGCCAGTCGGCTTTGACTATCGCAGCAAAATCCATAACGCAACGTGGCGCAGCACTTGGGACTGGGGCCTATTCGTAGGCGGTGCGGTGCCACCGCTGGTGTTCGGCATTGCGTTTGGCAACCTGTTGCAGGGTGTGCCTTTCCAGTTCAACGAATATCTGGTGTCCAGTTACAGCGGCAGTTTTTGGCAGTTGCTCAATCCCTTTGCCTTGCTCTGCGGCGTGGTCAGCAGCGCGATGCTGACCTTGCAGGGCGGCGCCTATCTGGCCCATCGCACCGAGGGAGTGTTGCAGCGCCGTGCAATCAAGGGGGCCGTTGGCGCGGCGCTTGTCATGGTGCTTGGCTTTGTTGCTGCCGGGGTCTGGCTGCAATCGATCGACGGCTACCGCATCACTTCAGTGATTGACATAGCGGCGTTGCCGGATGTGCTCGGCAAGTCGGTGGTGCGCGAGGCGGGAGCATGGATGGCGAACTATGGGCGGCTGCCAATGCTGTGGCTGCTACCGGCATTGGGCATGGGCGGTGCGTGTCTGGCTGCGCTGTTGTTGCTGAAGCGGCGCGCGCTGGCTGCGTTCGTGGCTTCGTCAATCGGGGTGACAGGCGTAATCGGCACTGCCGGCGCCTCAATGTTCCCGTTCGTGATGCCGTCGTCGTCGATGCCGAACGCGAGCCTGACCGTATGGGACAGTGTATCGAGCCATCTGAGTCTGACCATCATGTTTTGGGCGGCGCTGATCTTCATGCCGCTGATCATCGTGTACACCGGATGGGCTTACCGCGTCATGCGCGGCAAGGTCACGGCGGCGCAGATCGAAGCCAACCAGCATAGCGCCTACTAGCGCAGTGATGAATTGAATGAAGGAGTAATAAGCATGTGGTATTTCGCCTGGATACTGGGAGTCGGCTTTGCCTTGCTGCTGGCCATCATGAATGCGATGTGGGGAGAGAACGAGGAGGGGCGCGGCGGCGCCCACGGCGACGATGGCGGACGGCCATGAGCGGCGGCACTAAGGCCGAAGCCGCGTCCCGCATCCATCTGCCCAGCCTGGCTGCCGGGGTGGGCCTGATGTTGCTGGCGACGCTGTACCCGCCACTTATGACGAGCGCCGACGGCCGCGTCGACCACGGCATGGCGGCCGCGCTGTTCATGGCCATGAGCGCGGGCTTGGTACGTGGTGTGGGTTTTGTGCCGGAGCGCGCGCCGTTGCGCTGGCTGTTTTCCGGCTGGACATGTCTGGCGGCGCTGTTACTAGCCGTCTGGCTCTAGGCTGTACATTGAAGCTGTTATATCAAGGAGAACGATCATGAACGCAAATGTGGGGAATATCGACCGTGCCGTCCGCATTGTTGTAGGGCTGGGTCTCATCGGGGCGACGCTGGCGGGTGCCATAGGCGCCTGGGGCTGGCTGGGCATAGTACCGCTGGCGACCGGCTTGTTCCGTTTCTGCCCGGCTTATCTGCCGTTCGGCATCCGTACCTGCGGGCTAAAAAAATCAGATACGGGGGCGCAATCATGAGCATTCATGCAAGCAGTTTTCTGGAGCTCACACAGTCAGTATCCAAACAATTGGGAACGCTGCGCACTGATATTCCCGATGTTATGAAAGGATTCGGCGATCTGGCACGAGCAGCTACGCGCGATGGGGCATTAGACAAGAAAACCAAGGAATTCATCGCATTGAGTCTCGGTATTGCAGCTCATTGCGATGCCTGTATCGGTTTCCACGTTCAGGCCTTGGTTAAATTAGGCGCGACCAAGGCAGAATTGGTGGAGGTATTAGGCATGGCCATCTATATGGGCGGGGGGCCATCAGCCATGTATGCTTCCAACGCGCTTGCCGCTTATGATGAATTTTCTACGGTGCCTTAATTGGCGTGTCTGGTGCGCAGGCCGACAAAGCACTGGAAGCCGAGGCGCTCGAGCAGCTGGAATTCCATCTGTTCATCGCCCAGGTTGAACAGTTGCCGGATCAGTAGCACGCGTACCATCGGTTCGGTGGGAAATGGCGGACGGCCGCCGCGCTCGCGGCTGGGGCGCGGCGTGATCGACCGAGGCGGCCAGCGCCGCGAAGTCGACATGCTGCTCCAGCACCCTCAACGTGTCGCCAAGCTCGTTGAGCTTTCTCGGTTAGGCGCGGGCCGCATCAATGGACGCTGTCAATCACGCCATGCTGCCACAGCCAAGCGGTGATTTTACGGGCTTTGCCTTCGGGCATGCTGGAGCCGAACTGGCGCAGCACGGTGTCCAGCGTCTGCGCCTGCTTTAAGCGCTCCAGGTGGGGCGCCAGCGATTCGTCCTCCAGGAACGCCAGCGGCCGCTCCAAATGGGGATGGATCAACGCCATATGCAGCCGCACCCGGTCCGCGATCACGCACGGCACTTGAACCAGGTTCGCCTTCTCGTTCAAGCGCAGGGCCCGTGCCGGATCCAACGAGGCCAGCGGACGCAATTCGGGTTCCCGAAAGCCGTCGAGCCGCAAGCTGGCGTCGTATAAACGGGCTTGCAGGTCCGGCCATGCGGCCGGGGAGGGTGGGATGAAGCGGATGGCCGAGCGCTGCCGCCAGAACGGCCGGTCCGCGCACCAGGCTTGCCGGTACGACGCGGCCGTCCAGTGGGCGTGGCGCGCGCAGGTTTCGATCAGGCGATGTTCGTAGAATTCGCGGCTCAGGGCGGCGCTTGCCGATGTCTGGTCGCTGAGCAGGGTGTGGAGCGCGACCACGGCCTGCAGCGAGAAGCGCATCGCCTTTTCGACACCGGAGGAAGAAATCGGGTCCAGCGCGAAAGCGGCGTCGCCTATTTTCATGCGGCCGTCTTGCCAGCTGTCGGCCATCAGATACGGCGTGGCCGAGCATACTTGAAAGACGTCGCCGCCCGCCAGTGCGGCCATGGGGGCGAACAGTTCGCTGGCGGCGCAGGCGGCGCGCAGCCGTGCG